>NZ_JAKIHL010000003.1 GCF_021608135.1 Microaerobacter geothermalis | reverse complement strand
ATACGAAGTTCAGAAGAATACTGCATCATAACTACTGGAAACATTTACAACGATTATCCCGGGCATCCCTATACCCATTTTTATCTGGAAATTGATACCAAGCACTTGACATTTTTAGATCAGTATGACCCGGGAGGGAATTATTTTCATATCAAAGAATTTACTAAGGACAGCCTTCGATGACGTGCAAGTCTTCAGTTCTGGATCTATAATAGAGGAAAAACCTTATTCTTCATGAAGGGAAAACCAAACGGAGAAAGTACTCCCTTTTCCCCATTCACTCTTCACTTCTATCCTTCCCTGATGTTCATCAACAATCCACTTAGCAATCGCAAGTCCCAATCCTGTTCCGGTGCGATTTCTCGCCGGATCAGCCCGAAAGAAACGATTGAAAAGGTGGGGAATATCCTTTTCCTCAATACCAATTCCAGTATCTTCCACATGAAATCCAATTTGATTTTCCTTCTTTTCTACCCTAAGTTTTACATACCCCTCCTTAGTGTATTTAAATGCATTTTCCAGCAAAATCACCATGAGCTGGCGAAGATAATCTCCATTCCCCCATATGGCAGCATCCTTTAAAACCTCTAATTTATCCACATGAAAGGGTACATTCCGAGGCAATCCTTCTACTTTCTTGATCACATCCTGAATCCAGTCATCCAATAACAGCCAAGTTTTTTCCATTTCAAAACCAGCATCGGCCCTCGCCAATGATAATAGATCATTAATCAGTCGGGACATATGCTCCGCCTCTTCCCTGATATCCTGCAATACCTCTTGAATCACAGGTTCTGAGTGATTCATTTTTTGCAGAAATTCAACATTTCCCCTTATCGTTGTTAATGGTGTGCGTAGTTCGTGGGAAGCATCGGAAACAAACCGTCTCTGGGAGCGATAGGACTCTTCCAACGCCTGATACACGGATTGGATTCGCGCAAGCATTCCATTAAAGGTCATGATCAGATGGCCTACCTCATCCCTTGGTCCATGATAAGTGAGTCTTCGTTTTAAATCTTTTCCTTCTTCAATTTCTGAAACTTCTTTAATTACATTTTCAATGGGTCTTAGGGCTTTTTGAGCCAAAATCCATCCTAGTCCGCTGGCGAGAAGAATGGACATTAATCCACTTAACCAAAGAAGCAGTTTAATCTGTTCAAAAGAACGTTCAAGGGCTGCCATGGATCCTCCCACCTGTAAAATGCCGATCACATTATTATTGACAATTAATGGCAAACTATAGATGCGAAATCGATAACTGGATACTTGAACGGTCTCTATATAACCTTCGCCTTTCCCCGTATTTTTTAAGGTGTTTGCACTTAGCGGCAAAGTTTGGCTTCCCAGGTTTCGAGATCTTGCCACCACTTCCCCTTTGTGGTTAACCGCCTGCAGATAAATATCCGGTGAAACAAATACATTTAGCTCAGGCAATACCAGTTGTTTAAGGGGAAAAGGGAAATCTACCACCACCTCTATGGACTGATACACTTCCTGTGCCTTCGCTACCAACCTTCTATCCAAATCCTTCGTTAAATTATGAACAAGGAAAAAGTATAGGGAAGTTCCAATCAATATGAAAGTTATCGCCAATACGCTGGTGTACCAAAGGGTTAACCTGAATCGGATGGACACTAATCTTCACTCCTCAATACGTACCCTACTCCCCTAACCGTTTTAATTAACCGTTTTTCCCCCTGCTCCTCCAGTTTTTGTCTTAACAGAGCAATGTACACTTCCAACACATTGGATTCACCCGAAAAGTCAAACCCCCAAACTTGTTCCATTAGGTAGTCTTTTGTCAATACCTTTTTCGGATGTTTCACGAACAAGTAAAGAAGTTCATATTCCTTAGCGGTCAATGAAATGGCCCGGCCATTTCGCCACACTTCCCTTGAATCCGGTAAAATTGTCAAATCTTCAAATACCAATTTTCTGTTCTCTTCTTCATGTTGTGTGTTTCGTCGTAACAACGCCCGAACCCTTGCCGTAAGTTCTTCAAGAGAAAAGGGTTTGACTATATAATCATCTGCTCCTAGATCCAATCCCTTCACCCGATCCTTTATTTCATCTTTAGCTGTCAGCATCATAACTGGAACATCACTTTCTGCTCTTAATCTTTGGCAAACTTCCCATCCATCCAAACCCGGCATCATAATATCCAGAATCACCAAGTCAGGTTTAGAATGAAGGGCCATATGCAACCCTTCTTTTCCCGAAAGAGCCGTTTCTACTTGATAACCTTCATAAGTTAATGCCCTTTTCAACATGGCTGTGATCTTTTGATCATCATCGATCACTAATATTTTCCCCTTCATTTAAACCAGCCTCCCTGGGACTATTTAATAAAAGTAATAGCAGGTTGTCATTGTACGGTAAAAAAAGATGTGTGTTTGACACACATCACTATTTTACCATTTGTCTCTATATTTCTATTATTTATTTCTCAGTAATTTTAACAGTAACAAATTGCCTTTGTCCGTCCCTAATGATGACCATGACCACACTTTCCCCGATCTTTGTGCTCTTTACCGCATCCACAAGTTCTTGGGAATTATTGATGGGCTTTTTATTAAATTCAACAATGACATCTCCTTGTTTTAAACCTGCCCTACCTGCGGGAGAATCAAGTGCCACGTCACTGATGATCGTCCCTTTTACGCTATTCAGCTTAAAGTATTCGGCCAATTCAGGAGTGATATCTTGAATGGATACTCCTAACCAGGGCCTAACCACTTTCCCTTTTTCAATCAGATCGTTTAAGACATTTTCCACCGTACTGGTTGGGATAGCGAATCCGATTCCCTGGGCGGATGCATTAACCGCCGTATTGATACCAATCACTTCACCATTAAGATTTAGCAGTGGACCACCACTATTTCCGGGATTAATAGAGGCATCTGTTTGCAACAGGTTTTTATACCGTCGGTCCGAAACATCCACAGGACGCCCTTTGGCACTGATCACGCCAACGGTTACTGTATGATCCAGCCCATAGGGATTTCCAATGGCAATCACCCAATCCCCTACACGAATATCTTCTGAATTTCCCATCTTAAGGACAGGAAAATCCTTCGGGCCGTCAATCTTTAAAACCGCCAGATCCAAATCAAAGTCGGCACCAATTAATTTAGCTTGAAAAGGCTTATCATATCCAGTAACCGTCACTTCAATCCGGTCAGCACCATCAATCACATGCTCATTGGTCAGAATATACCCATCCTTCGAAATGATAAATCCTGATCCCAGACCTCTCCGTTCCCTGGGCTGCTGAGGCATACCAAAATCCCGGCCAAAGAAGCGTTCAAAAAAGGGATCGTTCATAAAAGGGTTTAATGTAGATTCCGTATTTTTGGAATACGTATCAATTTTTACCACCGATGGTCCCACTTCTTCCACAATATCCGCAATGGAATTGGGGCGGATGACCGGCATCCAACCCGTCTGTGTGGCACTTGCAGGAGCCTCAGCAGTATTCAGGTTGTTTGCTTCCACTTTGGCCGTATTCGCGGATTGATCCAGATTATTTAATGCCAGTGCGGCTCCAGACATAACCAACAGCCCGGCTAAAAACGAGAAGAAAAGGGCTTTAAAAGTAAATTTCTTTGTATTTTTTTTCATTTCCGGATAAATCACATCTACATCCTCGTGATTTCCATTAAGATAATCATAGCTCATCTTTAATCCCTCCCAAATCATTAAAAGATAGTTTCCATTTTCATTTTGTCGCATAAACCTTAAAAAAACCTTAAAATGAAATTAAAGGAAAATAAAAAATGCACATGTTACAATGATTCCACAATAGGGAAAACTTTAGACAAGGCGGACATGCATCACATCTGGGCGAACTCGACAAGCAGACGTGTAAATCTTTGATATGAAAATACATTTTCATATCAATTTGTGACTCTACAGGTCATGGATGTTTAGTTCCGCATCTATAGAAAGAGGATTGCTCATGGAAAATCAATACCCGGTAAGATTCTTGAACAGAATGAAAAATATGCTGAATTCTAATGAATATGTTTTATTTGTCAAGTCTCTTCATCAAGACAGCTTAAAGGGCCTTCGCGTCAATACATTAAAAATAAGCAGTGATGATTTTTTATCATTTTCACCCTTCACTCTTTCACAAGTTCCCTGGGTGGAAAATGGTTTTTATTATTCCAAGCATGAAAGACCAGGAAAACACCCCTACCATGAGGCTGGACTCTATTACATCCAGGAACCCAGCGCCATGGCCGTCGCCCCCCTTCTTGCCCCTGAACCAGGAGAAAAGGTATTGGATTTGGCTGCAGCACCGGGCGGAAAAACAGGACAACTGGCAGAACAAATGATGGGAAAGGGTTTGCTTGTTGCCAATGAAATTGTACCATCCCGCGCGAAAATTTTGGCTGAAAATGTAGAACGTCTGGGGATTGCCAATGCATTGGTGACAAGTGAATCTCCCCAAAGTCTGGCTAAACGGCTTCCCCAGTTTTTTGACCGGATTCTGTTGGATGCTCCCTGTTCCGGAGAAGGGATGTTCCGGAAGGATGAACAGGCAAGAATTGAGTGGAGTGAAGAAAATGTATGGATGTGCGCCCGTAGGCAGGCAGAGATTCTCAACTGCGCAGCACAAATGCTCCGCCCCGGAGGAACCCTCATCTACTCAACCTGTACCTTTTCTTCAGAAGAAAACGAGCAATTAATCGAAGAATTTCTGGATCAACATCCTGGCTTTTCACTCATTCCGCTTCCTTTAAAGCCGGGATTCTCCCGGGGAAACCCGGAATGGACCCATCTAAAAGACGAAAAAATAAAGGGTACCGTCAGAGTATGGCCTCATATTGCCCAAGGGGAGGGCCATTTTATGGCGTTGCTGAAAAAAGAGAGCTTCTCCTCTGATGAGGAGGAAATCCAGAGCTGTAATGGGATGAAGAAGAAACATCGAAATGCGAAATCCAGGGATAAATCCGTTAAATCTGCCCTTAAAAAAACGATAAACGTATTCAAGGAGTTTTGCACGGCTTTCGATTGGAATCCTTCCTTTGACTTATCCATAGAGAGGATAACCTTATTTGGGGAGCAGTTATATCTTCTTCCGGAGGGATCCCCTGATTTGGAGGAAATGAGGGTGTTAAGGGCTGGACTTCACTTGGGAACCCTTAAGAAAAACCGCTTTGAACCTTCCCATGCATTAGCCTTGTCCTTCCCGCGTTGGGCACAGGTACCATCGGTCTCTTACCGAGCGGATCAAAAGGAGATCGAGTCCTATTTAAAAGGAGAGACCCTTCCATCCCCTGGTGACAATGGATGGGTTCTGATTCAAGTTGACGGATTCCCCTTAGGGTGGGGCAAACGGATCGATGGCATTATTAAAAATCATTATCCCAAAGGGCTACGAAAAAACATTTGAATCATTGTGTTCGTACTAAGCAGAGGGGCAAAGGAACGGAAATTAACCCTAAAACTGAATAACTGCAAAAGTTTTTATTGAATTTTTTTCTTCCTAAGGCTTATAATCTATTTATATATGATTTTTGTAATATACTAAGATACTAATATAGAAATGATGGAGGGATCTTCATGATGGGAACGGAAGCGGGAGAGATCTTTTTTCTTGGTGCCTCTGCCTTATTCCTGTTTAGTGGGATTGGGGCTCTTTTTTTTGGAAAGAAACCTTTGGTTTCATTATATATAGGAAAAATCGGAGCGATTATCGCTTCTCTTTTAACAGGAATTGCTGCCATCGGTGTTTTAGTCAGCGAAAAGTTCCTTTACGTAAAGATGTGGACGATTATGCCGGGGTTACCCCTTTCCTTTTCCATAGATAACCTTTCCGCCTTTTTCCTGTTCATCTTATCGGCCATTTCCTTTCCTGTTTCCATCTATGCTCTCGGATATGCAAAGGAATATCACGGCAAAAAAAATTTAGGTGTCATGTCATTCCTTTACAACCTGTTTCTTTTATCCATGATCATGGTTTTTACTGTCGACAATGGTGCGGTTTTCCTACTTATGTGGGAAACCATGTCTCTTGTTTCCTTCTTTTTGGTGGTGACAGAACATGATAAGGATGAAGTGAGAAAGTCGGGCTTTATTTATGTGGTGATGACCCATTTCGGCACCCTGTTTCTTTTCGTGTTATTTTTCACCTTATTCGTTTACTCTGGAGGGTTGGATTTTCAGCTATTTCAACAAAAGGGCCAAACCCTTCCCCTATCGATACAAAATCTTCTCTTCTTGATGGCCCTTGTCGGATTTGGAACAAAGGCCGGTGTAATGCCCTTGCATATTTGGCTCCCGAGGGCTCATCCGGCTGCTCCCAGTCATGTTTCTGCCCTCATGTCGGCGGTGATGATTAAAACAGCCGTGTACGGCTTTATTCGCGTAACCTTTGATTTCCTTGGACAGGGCCCTTCATGGTGGGGACTTTCGCTTCTCATCTTAGGTCTTGTTTCCTCCATTATGGGAATCTTGTACGGACTGGCCGAGACGGACATGAAGCGTTTTCTGGCTTACAGCAGTACGGAAAATATGGGTATTATCTTCGCTGGTCTGGGCATTTCCCTTTTGGCTACCTCTAATCAAGCTGCCGCACTTGCTGGGTTCGCCCTTACCGCATCCCTTTACCATGTATTTAATCATGCCCTGTATAAAGCACTTCTTTTCTCAGGAGCCGGTTCCGTCCTTTATGCCGCCCATACAAAAAATGTGGAAAAACTGGGCGGACTTATCCGGGTAATGCCATGGACAGCCGCCTTTATACTGATCGGTTCTCTGGCCATTTCCTCCTTTCCACCTTTCGGCGGGTTTGTCAGTGAATGGTTAACCCTGCAGTCTGCTTTAAAAATGGCCTACAATCTGCCTGACGTATGGACCAAAGCAGCAGGCCCACTCATCGCCGTTCTCTTGGGGATGGTAGGAGTCCTTGTTGCCGGGGGATTCATTAAAATGTTTGGTTTTTCCTTTCTGGGACAATCAAGGGGAGTGGATACCGAAAAGGTTCGGGAAGTTCCAATCACGATGAGATTGAGCATGGCGCTCCTCGCTTTGGGTTCAATTGTGCTTGGTTTGCTTCCCGGTGCTGCTCTGAATTGGGTGGAAGATATTACCTATATGTTCTATTTAAAGCAATCAGGCGAACCGGTGAAGGGGATATTTACAGTTGCGGAAGGAAACAGCACCCTATTCCAGCCCCTGCTTCTCTCGCTAGTTCCCATACTCTCTATCCCTATGATTTATTATCTGCTTCGCTGGAAATTCGGGGAGACCAAAATGAAATACGGGGAAACCTGGGGCTGTGGGGGTAGGATCCAACCAGTTATGCAGTATACGGCAAGTTCTTTCTCCCATCCCGTATTGATGATTTTTAAAACAATTCTTCGTCCAAAAAGGAGGATTGAAGAAGTGAATGGGGATCACCCTTTTTACCCAAAATTGATCAAACATCATTTCTTCGTAAAGCCCTTCTTTGAAACGTACATTTATCGTCCCCTTCTTCACTCATCCGTCAACCTAGCCAAACAAGTGCGGAAGATACAGAACGGAAACCTTCAGTCCTATTTGGCCTATATCTTTATCACATTGATTCTACTACTCTTCCTAGTGAGATAGGTGGTGCCCAGATGCTGGAAACGATTATATTTGTTCTTTTGCAATTGGTTCTGATTCTTTTCACTGCCCCGCTGCTGCAGGGGATCATTAAGAAAACAAAGGCGCTTTTACAATCAAGGAAGGGGCCAATGATCTTTCAACCCTATTATGACTTATGGAAATATATGAAAAAGGACTTGGTGATTTCCCATCATGCTTCCTGGCTGACAAGGGCCACACCTTATATCGTCTTTTCCGCCTTGATCACGGCTGGTTTGTTGATCCCCACCTTTTCCAACCGGGTACCGTTACAGTTTGCCGGCGATTTTATCGCATTTGTCTATTTGATCGGGTTGGCCCGTTTTTTTACGGCGCTCACTGCCCTGGACGCGGGAAGCGCCTTTGGAGGAATGGGAGCGAGCCGGGAGATGGCCTTATCTGCCATTGCTGAAATTGCTTTTTTACTGGCAGTTTTTTCGGTGACGATCCCCTTTCAAACCACCAACTTAGAAACGGTAGCCTCCGGACTGGCCTCAGGAGGCTGGGAAATCATCACTCCTTCCCATATTCTTTCACTTCTGGCAATGATCCTGGTGGTCATCACAGAAACCGGACGAATACCTGTGGATAATCCCGATACCCATCTGGAGTTAACGATGATCCATGAAGGGATGCTGTTGGAATACTCGGGAAGACAGCTGGGATTAATGGTGTGGGGATCATTGATCAAACAATTTTTGATCATTAGCTTGCTGGCTAATTTATTCTTCCCCTGGGGTATGTCAGGAGAAGGTTGGAGCATTTTCCTTTCCCTTATTTTGTTTTTGATAAAAATATTTTTTCTCGGAATTTTGCTGGCCATCATTGAAACCAGCTATGCCAAGATTCGCCTCTTTCAAGTGCCGAAATTGCTAGGCACTTCCATGGTGATGTCTTTGTTGGCCATATTGACTCAATTTATTTTTTAGGGGGGTGCTGAAATGAACCTGGATATCCTTTCCCTTTTGCTTTTGATCGCTTCTGTTCTCATTTTGCAAGTGAAAAAAATAAGCTCTGCGGTGAAGCTACTCTCCTTTCAATCGGTCATACTGGCCTTCCTTGCAGGGATGATGGCTTACCTGACGGATATTTCCCATCTGTTTATTATTGCGATTTTGACGTTATTGATTAAGGCTCTGGTCATACCCTACATTCTGTTGCACACCATTATTAAAATCGACATAAAACGGGAAGTAGAACGTTTCATGGGAAGACAAGCCACTTTACTGGCTGCTTTTATTCTGGTGATTCTGGGTTATTATGTTACTTCCAGGTTAGAACTTCCCACCGGGGAGAGTACCGGACAGTTTTTGCCTGCTTCGATTATTCTTATTCTTCACGGCGCTTATACCATGATCACCCATAAGAAGGCGATTATGCAGGGCATTGGTTTAATCACCATTGAAAATGGCCTGTTCCTACTGGCTATGACCCTTACCTACGGAATGCCGATGTTTGTAGAACTGGGCATCTTCTTCGATCTTCTGATCGCGGTGATTATCATTGGACTTCTTTCCTATCGAATCAATACAACCTTTGAGAGTTTAAATACGGACAAACTTCAGAATTTGAAGGGATGACAACAGATGTCTTTCATATTGACTCTTCTTATTGCACCTATTATTACCGGTTTATTGACCTGGTCAATATCTCACCGAAAAACAGCAAATTTGATCCATTTGGTTGGGTCCCTAGTTACTCTCGGTTCGGGACTTATCTTATCCTATATGGTATTCATTGGAAATCCCATTGTTAATGGGAACCGATTTATTTACGTGGACTCTCTAAGTGCACTCCTAATTGTTATCATTACAGTGGTTGGTTTCACTGCTTCCCTCTTTTCTATCGGCTACATGGGACGGGAATTAGCAGAAGGGGTGATCAGCGAGAAGGAGTATCATCGCTATTATCTGTGGTTTCACTTGTTTATCTCAACCATGCTTGCCGTGGTGATCACCAACAATATCGGTTTCATGTGGATTGCTATTGAGTCTACCACCCTCGTTTCCGCCCTGTTGGTGGCCTTTTATAGAAAAGGCAATGCCCTGGAAGCGGCATGGAAGTACATGATCATGGGGAGCTTGGGAATCGCCTTGGCGTTGCTAGGTGTGATTTTTCTCTATACTTCCGGACTTGATTTTTTGGGAAAAGAAGAAACAGCCCTCAATTGGACGACATTGGCTGAGACTGCTTCACAGTTGAATCCCCAATGGGTGGAATGGGCCTTTATTTTTATTCTGGTTGGCTTTGGAACAAAGGCGGGATTGGCTCCTCTTCATTTTTGGCTTCCCGATGCCCACAGCCAGGCTCCTTCTCCAATAAGCGCCGTCCTCTCCGGGGTGCTCCTTAATACAGCCCTTTATGGAATCATTCGCATTTTTATTATTGCCAACCAAACACTGGATGGCGGAGCGGAGAAGTGGCTACTTGCTTTTGGTCTGTTTTCGGTGGCAATAACGGTACCCTTCATCCTGGTTCAGCATGATTTTAAACGAATGCTAGCATACTCCAGTGTTGAGCATATTGGAGTCATTACCCTTGGGCTGGGTATTGGAGGAACTCTTGGTTTTTTCGGGGCACTCCTTCACATGTTTAACCATTCCATGGCTAAATCCCTGATGTTTTTAGCTGCCGGAAATGTGAATCAAAAATTCCACACCAAGATGATGGACAGAATTTCCGGTGTCGTAAAAGCCATGCCCGTTTCAGGACCGGTTCTTTTGATGGGTACCTTTGCCTTGAGTGGTGTACCGCCATTCAGTATATTCTTGAGCGAATTCACGATTATGCTGGCTGGCTTTAGGGAAGGGAAAGCCTGGGCGAGTATTCTGTTGATTATTTTCATCGTCTTCATTTTTTCCGGAATGATTTACTATATTTCCAAAATGGTATTTGGAAATAGGCCAGTCAAAGTGGAAAAAGGAGAAATCAGTCATTGGTCTTCGGCAGCCCTGTTTATTCCCCTTATCTTTATCATTCTGTTGGGAATCTATATTCCGCCTTTTTTCCAGGAATCACTGGGCAAGATTACCATCCTTTTGAAGGGGGGACAATAAGATGGCACATAAAATCCTACCCATTGATAGAGAAGAGATTCCTGAATACTGCCGCCAACTGATACATAGATCAAATGCCAGATTGTTTACCATGGTAGGCAACGATGAGCGGGAGATTCACGGAAACTTTGTTCTGTATTATACCTTTTTGATAGATGGATCTAAGGACCTAATCACGTTAAAGGCCTCTGTTCCTGAGAATGATCCCTGTTTTCCTTCGATTGCTTCCCAATTTCCTGCTGCCAATTGGTATGAAAGGGAGGTAAGAGACTTGTTGGGGCTTGTCCCTCTTCATCATCCAGACCCCAGGCCATTGGTGCTTCACGGGGATTGGCCGGAAGGTTTATATCCGTTGCGCAAAGAATTTTCGGCAGACCTGAAGCCTCCAAGGGTAGAATCGAGGGAAACATTTATGGAATACGAAGGGGAAGGGATTACCCAAATTCCTGTTGGTCCCATCCATGCAGGAATCATCGAACCGGGGCATTTCCGCTTTGGTGCCATGGGGGATACCATTCTGCATTTGGATGCTCGGCTTTTCTACACCCACAGAGGGTTGGAAAAGTCAAGTGAAGGAAAATCTGTTCAGCATGCCCTGCTGATTGCCGAGAGAATTTGCGGGGTTTGTTCTCTTTCCCATGCCGTATCCTTTGCCCAGGCTGTTGAGGCTCTGGCTCAAGCGGAGGTCCCGGTCCGGGGTTTATACCTTCGTTCTCTTTTCCTTGAGTTGGAAAGGTTATATAACCATATTGGTGATATAGGCAATCTTTGTGCAGGGATTGGTTTTTCCTTTGGCACCAGCCAAGGAGCCATCATGAAGGAAAGAATGATGCAGTTAAATGAAAAATTGACCGGCCATCGCTTTCTCCGGGGCATGATTTCCTTGGGCGGAGTAAAGCAGGATCTCTCTGAAGAAGACAGAAAGGGAACCCTTGCCACCCTGGAAAATATTGAAACCCAGTTTAGAAGGCTTATGGATATTCTCTTAAACCATGACATTGTTATCGACCGAATGAAAACTACAGGCATTCTTACCAAGGAAATGGCCGATTCCATCCAGGTGGTCGGTCCCGCAGCCCGTGCTTCGGGGAGAAATATCGATGTACGGAGGGACCTACCTTATGCCGCTTACCGGGAAGTTGACTTCGATGTCCCGATTTATGACAAGGGGGATGTATGGTGCCGTATGAAGGTCAGAATGGATGAGGTTTTTCAATCTCTCGGTATTATTGGCCAACTTCTGGAAAATTTGCCAAGCGGTCCGATTCAAAGGGAAATTGGCAGTCTGACACCTTATCAATGGGCAGTCGGATGGACGGAGTCCCCCAGGGGAGAGAACGTCCATTGGGTGATGGCTGGAGAAAACAACACCGTTTACCGGTACAGAATTAAATCTGCCTCATACAGCAACTGGCCTGCTGTACCCTTGACAGTTCCCGGAAACATAGTACCTGACTTTCCCCTGATTAACAAAAGCTTTGAACTTTGCTATGCCTGCTGTGATCGGTAAAACGGATTAGTTTCGTATTTATAGGGATGAGAATGGAGGAAAAACCGATGATTCAACTGTTTAAGCAGATATGGAATACAGGAACGGTGACAATGACAAAATCTGTGGATAACCCTCCGGAGCGTTTCCGGGGAAAACCGGTAGTTCAAGATGAATGGTGCAATGGATGTGAAGCCTGTGTAAAAATGTGTCCGACACAGGCGATATCCATCGTTGAACGAAAGACGCCCCCACTCCAATTCCGTTTAGATTACAGCAAGTGTCTCTTTTGCGGTTTATGCGAAGAGGTATGTGAGCCCGGCGCCTTAACTATGGGCCATGAATATCGTCTGGCTACCGGTGAAAAAGACAAACTACTGATTCGTTTTGATGCAAAAGCGAAACAAGATCTAGGGATGGAAGAGTCCACATATGTCTACGTGGGGAGAGAATGATGTATGGAACATGTAGAGATCCTCGGAAAAAAACTTCGTGAACGTATTCGTCAAGTCCTTGGCAAATCCCTGCACATCCGCCATCTGGATTCTGGTTCTTGCAATGGGTGTGATTGGGAAATGAATGCCCTGTTAAACCCGATCTATGACATCCAGCGTTTTGGCATAGATTTTGTCGCATCTCCCCGACATGCCGATATGCTATTGGTTACCGGTGGTGTTACCCGCCACTTGGAGGAAGCTGTAAAATTGACGTACGATGCCGTAGCTAACCCCAAAATGGTCCTAGCCATCGGAACATGTGCCTGTGGGGGAGGCATCGCGGGAGAAAACTATGCCCATTCAGGCGGGGTAGACAAACTGCTTCCCGTTTATGTTTATGTACCTGGTTGTCCGCCAAAACCTCAGGCGATTATGGAGGGAATCCTCATTGCTCTTGACCGACGGGAGCAAAAAAGGTATAAATTATGAAGAAGAGTGAGGGAGGTGACGTATTTGGATCTGGAATTACAACAATTTAAGGCAGAATTTTTCAAAGCATTGGCTCATCCTTTACGCATACGTATTCTTGAACTTCTTCAGGCCGGAGACAAATACGTCCATGAGCTCCAAGAACACATGCAGGTAGAAAGTGCAGTAGTTTCACAGCAGTTAGCCATCCTAAGAGCAAAGAACATTGTGGTGGGAGTAAAGGAAGGAAATAAAGTGACCTATTCAGTGAAAGACCCCGCCATCTTTGAGCTTTTGGAAGTAGCCAAAAAAATATTTAACAACCATTTAGTTGATACCATCTCCATTTTAAAGAAAATGAAGAATGAAAAATAAGGGGACCGACTCATATGATTTAAGTAAGTTTCCTAAATGAAAGGATAGAAAATAACATGTCAAAAAATATCCTTATTGTTATTGTTGTAACCCTTTTCATTTTTATTTCAGGCTGTGGAAAAGAAAATAACAATCCTGCACAGGAGTCTTCATTGCCACCTGAAATCAATCAACAATTAAACTCCCTCCAAGAACAAGTGAATCAGCTGTCAGCACAAAATGAGGAACTTAAAAATTCCATTTCAAAGCTCGATCAAAAAATTAACCGATTGGAGCAAGAAAAAGAGCTGAGAAATATCATTGACTTGAAGTCCCGCCAATTTATCACAGCTCTATTTAATCGTGATATACAAACCCTAAAGGAAATGGTTGGTCCTGATGTGGTTGTCGGAGAGAATGATCTCGAATATCCAGTTTATTCCGACGGAAAATTACTAATGATCCAATTTCCTTACCCCGATGCGGATTATTCGGAGATCAGGCAACGATGGTATCTACTTAATGAAGACAATACCTATATCACCGGAATGGAAGTCTATTTAATTCCAAAACATCAGGGGGAAGACTATGGCCACATCTCAATTCTCAATCTTACCTTCCAATCCCTTGATGGGCAATGGAAAGTGACAAAAGTTGAATCAGATATATAACCCAAGCTAACACGTGTTTCCCAGCGAGCACAAGTAAAGAGGTAGGAAATTTATATTTATCTGCGTACAACCTTCTTGCCTTCTTTTAACCCTTCAAGTTGCGGATTGCGAATCACCTGGTCCCCTTGTTGAAGCCCTTCCTCAATGACCACTTCTTCATCGGTTTCTAATCCGGTTTTGACTGGTTGGACAATCGCTTTTCCGTCTCTCACTACCCATAAGGCGTCTCCACTTTCATATGGGAAAAGGGATGTTTTGGGTACAACCAATTTGCCTTCTTCAGTATGAGTAATAAATTCTACATCCAATGTGTAACCAGGCCGAAGATTTTTCATTTCTCCTTCTAATTGAACCGTAACCTTCACTCTCTGCTCGACCAAACCCAAGGCAGAAACTTTTTCCTCGGCAGAAGGTGCAATCCTGGTTACTACTCCGTCATATGAAACATCCTCCGTTTTTTTCTCTTGAGTCGCTTTTACCTTCATTCCTACAATTATATCAACAATATCTTCCGTTAACAGGTAGGTCTCTACTTCATATTGCCCGGGCTGAAACAATGTCATGACAGGTGAGCCGGGTGGAATAACCATTCCTTCTTTTATATGTAGTCCCTTTACTTTCCCATCCATGGGAGCATATAGGGACCCTTTGGCTTCCTGGTACTCCAATAAGGCGATTTGTGCTAATAATGATTGTTTTAATCCGGAAAATTGTTCTTTTGTTCCTGATGGGGGATTTTGCTGCTCGCGAATCAACTGTAAAGCTTGTTCCTGCTGTGACAACAGGTTCTCCATTTGCTTTACGGATCTTTCAGCTTCGTCGTATATTTCTTTGCTTACAGCCCCCGCTTGAAAAAGAACTTGTACCCGTTCAAATTCACTCTTTGCCGCTTCCAATTGAATTTTAGCCTGTTCTATAGCCAGTTTTTGCTGAGAGACCTGTGAAGACAGAGGTTCTCTATATACCTGTTTTTCCTGTCCTTCCACACTGGCTAACTGCCCCCTTAACTGGGCTAGTTGAAAACGAATTTCCTCGGTATCTAACTGAAGCAAGAGATCTCCCTTTTTTACATCCTGTCCCTCTTCTACCGCTAAATCGATTACTTTACCTCCTAATAAGCTGTATAATTCTCTTTCCAGTATCGGAACGACTACCCCTTCTTCCGTAAAGGATTGGGAAATGGTTCGTGGTTCTACTTCGATCATTTCGGCTTTCAAAGGTTGAAGCAATTTAAAAATGACAATAGCTGTGATTACGACGAGTACAAATCCCCATATGATCCGCTTTAATTTTTTTTTCATCACTTTCCCCTCTTTCCAAAAATAATTTCACTAGTCTTTTTCTTTTAACACATCCACTAACGAAAGCTGATGGATTTTTTTCGACAGGGTCCACTGAGAGATTAATAATGCTATAATCGTACCAATAAACGCGTATATAAAAGAAAAAGGTTCAAACAGCACCGGGATGATATAGATGTCGTTGTCCATGGATTGAGCCAAACCCTTGATCATCGAAAACGTTAGCGGAATTGCAGCTAATATGGCAAAAAAACTGATAAACCATTGTTCAAAGATTATCACCTGCAACACTTCTTTAGGGGTCATCCCCAAAACTCTTAGAGAAGCAAGTTCCCTTTTTCTTTCCGAAAGAGAAATGATACTAGAATTGTAAATAATGGAAAAACCAGCAATCAGTGCAAAAAGTACCATGATCCAAATGATAAAGGAATAGGAGTCAAGCATTTCGTAATATTTCGCTAACAACTGATTTTTTTCATCGATCGATGTCACCATCTTTGCCTCTTGGTACTGGTCCTTCAATGATGGAATGTTTTCTACCTCCATATAGATCAAAGCAGAAGAGGCCATCTCCCCCTCTCCCAAAAAATCATGTAGGGCTTCCAATTGCATATATGCATTGATGCCTAGATATTGGGGAATAATCCCTGTTACCTCCAATGTTTTAGTTGTTTTTTCGGTCCATATGCTTTCCAGAGTTATTGTTGAACCCGTTTGAACATCCAACAACTGGGCCAATCTCTCAGAAAGTAGAATACCATGGCTGGGAACAGCTACTTTGTCACCCTGACGATTCAAGATGTTGTAAAGCTGTGAATCCTCCTTTAATCCAATGATAGAGACATCTTTTTTGTGCCATTTATGCTTAAACGTAACCGGTACCTCTAACATGGGTTCTACCTTTTTCATTCCAGGGAAACCTTTTAATTCTCTTTCCATTCCCTCTATCGCCACGGGGGGATTGAATGACATCTTGACGTTATAGGTTTGAACTTTTTCAAACTGCTGCAACATGATCAAATTTGTGGTTTCCTGAAAGTACCACAGGGTAGCCATCAGACTAAAAGAAAACATGACTCCGATGAAGGTAAAAAAACTGCGCTGCTTATTTCGGAAAAGGTTCCGGGTAGCCATTTTCCCCTGTACCGTGAGACTTTCCCAGTACCAATTGACCTGTTCAATCCATGTTTTCTTGGCAGAAATGGGAGCTGGTGGGCGCATGGCTTCTGCTGGCTGTAAACGCAACGCTTGTTTACTGCCGTTATACCCGGCAAAAAGGCTGAATCCTATAGAAAGAAGTATACCGAATAGCAAAAAGGAGAAAGAAAATTGACTTTTTAAGTCTGGCAAATTGAAAAATTGCTTATACATATCGATCATGGGAAAGGAAAGCCATATCCCCAAAAGTCCTCCGCTGAGTCCTCCGGAAATCCCGATGAGCAAGGCATAGGTTAAATAGTGATACAAAATTTGCCGATCAGAATAACCAAAAGCTTTCAAGGTTCCAATCTGTCCCCTCTGCTGCTCCACCAATCTTTTTAACATGATGTATAGGATTGCTGCTGCAACCACCAAAAAAACAACAGGAAGGGTATTTGCAGTGGCCCTTAATCCAACCAATTCCTGTGTCAACAGCACATGACTCATTTGGTCCTTTCTGGGATACATGCTTTCCAACCCATATTTTTCAAGCTTCGGCTTCAACTGGTCCTCAATATCTTGGTAAGAGTAGCCTGGCTTGATTGTAAATACGATATCATTAACCAAACCCTTTTCACGAAATAGATTTTTCATGACATTGTAAGGAATATACCCTACCCCATAGGTTTCGGCGGAAGGCAATTGATCTTGAGAGAAATTAATGATGATAAATTCGGGACTTTGTCCGGTTCCAACAAGGGTTAAATCTATTTTTTTTCCTTCAACTAGGATTGGAATTTGATCCCCAAAAGCAAGTTGATTCGCCTTAACGAATTCAGCATTGATTAATATACTTTTCGTTTCATCTTCTAAAGGTCGTCCATCAATTAATTTTACATTGTTGATCAAATTTGACTTCTCAGGCTGATAGGAAACCAATGTAAGATAAACATTGTCATCCTGATTCGGAAACAAAACTCTTACATCTTTCACTAATCTTCCTTCGATTTGTTCGATGCCCTCAATTTTTGCCAATCGAGCTATCTCTAAATAAGGCATGCCCTTCACCCGAGCGAAACCGTCGGCAAAACGGTACTCCTTATAAAATCGCTCCTTGGCTAATTCAAGGTTTTGGATCACCAAGGAGACAGAAGTAAACACCATAAGTCCAATGGAAATGACTACCATACAAGCAATATAGGCAGCCTTGTTATCCACGAGATCTCTCCACATTTTCCGCCGCAGCATTACCAGTTCACCTCTTCCGGAGAGAGAGGATGTTCGATATGACGAACATTGATTAACTGACCATCCCTCATATAAAATACCCGGTCCGCCATCTCAGCAATACTGGCATTATGGGTGATAACCATCACCGTTTTTTGATATTGCTGATTAAATCTCCTTAACAATTTAAGAACTTGCTTACCCGTCTCATAATCCAAAGCGCCAGTCGGTTCATCACAAAGTAGAATTTCGGGATTTTTAGCGATTGCCCGGGCAATAGCTACCCTTTGTTGCTGGCCTCCTGATAGCTGGGAAGGAAAATGATCCGCCCGATCAGACAACCCAACTTGTTCTATCACTTCATGAATGGGAAGAGGATTTCGTGCGATCTCAACAGAAAGAGTAATATTTTCATAGGCAGTTAGGTTCGGCATTAAATTATAAAACTGAAAGACGAAACCAACCGCATCTCTACGATATTGCGTCAATATTTTTTCATCGGCATCATGGAGAGATCTTCCTTGATAGTACAATTCTCCTTCACTCACTTTATCCATTCCACCAATTAGGTTAAGAAGGGTACTTTTCCCAGAACCACTGGGACCCAGCACAACAACAAATTCACCTGAATACACTTGCAGGTTCACCGATTTTAAAGCATGAACCCTTACTTCCCCCATTTGATACCATTTGCTTAAATTCCGGCCTTCCAATATAACTTTCAAGGCTTTTCCCCCTTTTTAACTGCTTTGTTTTGGTACTTCCCATTTCCTCAAAAATTTCTCTAATTTTTTTTCATCCAATGATAATTGAATGCCGGATTTACCATTTTTTTCTTCTTCAAATTATACTAGATGATGTTCTAAAAGTCCGGTATAAATTACTATTTAATATTAACAAAAAATGAACCGTTCACGGTTCATTCAACTTTTACCTCTTCAATTTTCAAACCGAATATCTGGGGCGGTTCTACTCCATTCATCTGTAGATAGGTGGCCAACTGACCTCTATGATGCATCTCATGCTCGGCCATAGCCATCATTAGCCGCCATGCACTCACTTCATAACCATGAAGGGTGGGAAGCTTTTTTTCAAGCAGCCTGTCTCCGAGGCCAAGCAGCCCCTCCTTAAGTACAAGATGACAGTGATTCATATACTGAATCACATCCTGCAATGTATCTCCTTTTTCTTTATCGTGGCCGGCATATCGCCACTCTCCCTGTTCAAATATGTTCAGAAACATCAATTCCGCAGATCCCAAGTGACGCAAAATGTCACCGGCAGAAAACTTTCCTTCCGCAGGACGCCAATCCATCATGGATTCAGGTAAAACGTTGACATACTGCAAAGTTCTTTTTCTTACCCCATCAAAAAAAGAAACAAATTCCTCAACACTGTGAATCATACTACCCCTCCCATCATATTTGTCCGATGGCTAAGTGCCACGAAGACTCTCATTTTATCCGAAAATTTAGCAACTTTTTATTTATATTCTATCTGCCAACCCATTTTCCTTTTCTGCTGCCTACTTTTCAACCGGGTATATTCCCTTGGTATTCCATAATAGATATTCTTCTACTCCCTGTTCCATTCCAGCTTTGATTTGAGCTTCTATTTGATTTCTGCCATAGGGAATATGTCCCGCCACCCATGCTGCTGTAAACGATTGATACCATGGCCTGATTATTGCGGCATGTATTCCCTTGTCTCTCCCCGTAAAGAGAAATAAAGCCACCATTATGGCGGCTTTACGACATCAATTTTAATTTATCCCATTTAGACAATTTCATTCACAATCTCTTCCATCTTCTCAAAGGTTATTCCGTAATGGGAATCATTCCAAACGGCTTCTCCGTTTTTTAATAAAATTAATTGTGGAGATTGATGCATGATATCCATTTTCTCAGCAATCAGATTGGAAACCGGTCTGGCTTCGATCACCTTGACAAGGGTAAATTCAAGATCTCCTTCAACGTAGCCCCTTGCAAACTCTTCATACTGTTGATACGCTTTAGCACTGATAGGACAACGGGTGCTGTGCTTTAAAACAAACACAGGATAATCATGAGATTTCTCTAGAATTCTCATAAATTCAATTTCATTCACCAATTCTCGAATATGACTCATAATAATTACTCCTCCATTTATCTAATTATACCCATATAGGTATATTATCATAATAATAAACCTACAACAACTTGTGATCCGTGAGATTTCTCACTAAAGAAAACCGGAATATGCCCTATAATAAAGGAAACAAATAAATAATCATGGGATTAGGAGTGATTTCAATGAAAACCCCTGGTCAGTCACGGCTCGAACAATTACTAGACGAATATGGGCATCCGATTCCCATATCCTGGTCTGTCCCTTTAGAGAGTTCAGAGTATGATGATAATATAGGGCTGGTTATTCATGATTCAATCAAAGCAATCGAAGCAACTGCTATAAAAAGAGAAGTTTACGTAAATTTGGTCACTCCTGCTTGTCATGGGGAGCCTGGCCAATATCTCATCCCTGCATTGGAGGAATATTTTCACGATAGCATTGAATACCGCTTTATCTCCCAATGTGGATGCGGCGGTTACGTCTTAAGGGTGTGGCGAAAATAAATGGGCCAGTATATAGGCCTTTATTTTCACGGGTTACGCCTTATGACCGACCAAGATCATTCTTGGACTGTCAGCACTGTACGGTTGACCATTAAAATCACCATAGACCCCATCAAGATTTAAACCAACTTCATGGAGCATTTCCTTCATCTCTTCTAAAGAATATAAATTCACCCGTTCCTGATAGGTTCTTTCACCTTGGTCATCTCGCACCAAAATGTCCTTAATGACCCGTTGCCCTTCCACTCGTCTGGTTTCCTTTATTACCAAGTGATTTTCCCTTCTGATACTTGAAGGAACCAGATTAGCTAGTACATAGGAAGGGTTTAGATAATCCATCAGAAATCTACCGCCTAATCGAAGGACCCGATGGATGGTTTTTATTGCCTTTATATCTTCTTCTCTGTTCTGAAAATATCCGAAACTTGTAAATAAATTGACCACGGCGTCAAATTGATTACGGAAGGGTACATTTCTCATGTCATATTGATAAAAAGAGGAAGGGAGTCCTTCCGATTTTTGTTTGGCCTGTTTGAGCAGCACTTTAGACAAATCAACTCCCGTTACCTCAAAACCTTTTTGGGCTAAATGATAGCTGTGTCTTCCATTCCCGCAGCACAGATCAAGGATTTTTTCACCCTTGCTCAACTGAAGAAGGGATATGACCTGATCCACTTCCCTCTGGGCAGATTCTTCATCCCTATGCTTATAAATTAGCAGATAATCATTTTGAAAGGATTTATGAAACCACTCCGTGTGATCCCCGTGATTCATCATGCATCTCCTCGCCTCATCTTAAATGTATTATTTCCTATCATTTTACTAGAAATTAATGAAAATGTACAACAAAAAAGCCGTTGGGAACTTCGCCAACAGCTCTTTCCATAATTTTTCATTTGCTATAGATGTAGAATTAAAGATTCACACGTCCGCTAGTCGAGTTCGTCAGGAAGTGATTCAGGTCCGCTTCAAATCTAAAAAACGGGGCCCTCAAAAACATCTGGGTATCTCAACGGTGGAGTCAGTTTGAGGGCTAGTTCCCGTTCTTTAGCCTCAACGCTAAAGCACGAACTCGAAGACTGTCCTTAGTGAATTCTATAATTCCACCTATATAGACACTTTTTTGTAGATCTCCTCTTTTTCCTGATCCGTCAATACTTTATCTGCAAGGGGCAGCAAGACATGATCTTCCTTGTAGATATGCCCCATCAATACCTGATACAGCGATTCTGCCGACAGGATAAACTTCTTCTTGCCCTTTGCGGATTCAATATCCAGATATCTTCTCTGATACTCCTGATATAAACGGCGAATTTCTCCATGTTCATACATCATGACAGAAATAGGTCCAGATTCAAATCCAATGTGTCTTCCCAAGTGTGGAAATAAGTACTTTTCCTCTTCATCAAGATGCTTTTCTAAATTTTCTTCTAAAACCGCGTTTGTTTTTTTTAGGTTTTGGATGACAGACGGATTCGCATCATCTGTTTTTAGTACTTCAATACTGTCGAGAAGATCTTTAAGCGCTTCTTCCATCAAATGGTGATCTTCACCAAAAAAAGCTAATTCTTTAGAAAGTTCTTCTATGGATTCTCCAATCATGTGCATCATGCAGCCATCTTGTGGAATAAAGTCAGGTCTCACCTTATATCACCATCCTATCCTTTTGGATATACTATACCCTGTTTTTCAGATGTATTAAGTGATATTTATCACTACTAACAATAATTGTTCTAAAAAGTAAAACAATGGACAAGAAAATGGACAGGATGATTAGAAAAAAATGAATAAACTATTGTATTTATGCTCATAATTCGACTAAACTAGTATTGGTGAAAAATATTGAAGGAGGAAGTCTGATGCTATTTGTCATTATCTCTATTGTCATTTCCCTTATTACACTGTACAGCTTTTTTGGCAGTCTGAAAAGAAAAGAATGGCTGCCTACCGTTTTCTCCGCTTTGGCAACCCTTCTTTTTGGATGGTTTGGAATTATGACTTTAATCGATAAACTTTCCTAATCTTAAAACGTCAGCACCATGGCTGACGTTTTTGCTTTCTCATAATTTTTCTAGGCTATAGATACGGACCTAAAATTTAGACGTCCGCTAGTCCTTCCCTTAATTTCACTTCATAAACCTTTAAATTATTGTAGGCGACTTTCAAAATCGGGGTGTTCAGCTTATACCTGGATGCCAACCTTAGAAATTCTCCCTGTAGGTGCTCTGCTTCAACCTGCATCTTTTTTTCCATATCGCGAAGCATGGAAGATTTCATATGAAATCCCATGGATGCAGCAGCATTGAAATTATGATCCACTACCTTTTCATCCAGGCAGACTCCATGGGATAAAGCCACTTGAGATAATTCATTCAGCAATTGCAAATATAATTCCTTTCCATACGGGCTCTCCAAAATGGGGCCCATTGAAGAGTTAAACAGGGTTGTCATTCCGCTTAGTGCTGTAATAAATATATATTTGTTCCACATCTCTGTCACGATGTCCCCGCTTAATTTGGAAGTAAAATTGGCTTGATCCATGATAGATTCCACCTGTTTGACCCGAGGAGTGATTTCCCTATTCAGTTCCCCAAATACCACATCATGCCGTTGGCTGGTGTGAATAATTTCCCCTTCCTCATTTAGTGTAGATTCTATAAAACATAATCCTCCCAATACCTTTTCTTTACCAAAGCGGTCCTGCAGTGTTTCAATATGGGAATATCCGTTTAACAAGGGCAGCAACATGGTATGGCTGCTTACATAAGGTTCAACATCCCGTATGGCGTTGTCAAAATGATACGCTTTGGTCGACAGAATGATCAAATCAAAGGATCGGCCCGCTCCTTGACCTGCGGTTAAGGTTTTTACAGAAGTGGAAAAATCACCATGAACACTCTTTATGACAAGTCCATTTCCTCGTAACTGCTCTTCCCTTTTTTTTCGGACGAGAAAAGTAACGTCAGCTCCGCTTTGCAGCAATCTTCCGCCAAAATATCCCCCTACTGCTCCTGCACCAAGGATAAGTATATTCATTTTTAATCCCCTTTCTTAAAAATTCTGTCCTCATCTATAGAAGTGGAATTAAAGAATTCACTAAGGACTGCCTTCGAGTTCGTGCTTTAGCGTTGAGGCTAAAGAACGGGAATTAGCCCTCAAACTGACTCCACCATTGAAATACCCAGATGTTTTTGAGGTCCCCGTTCTTTAGACTTGAAGCGGACATGGATCACTTCTTGGCGAACTCGACTAGCGGACGTGTGAAGCTTTAATTCCACATCCATAAATTATACTTTAAAGTTCTGAACAGCTTCCTGCAACTGCTCAGATAATTGAGCAAGCTGCCTGGACGCCTGGGCAATTTCATCCATTGCCCGGTCCTGCTGCTCTACTTTTGATGCTGCTTCTTCGGAATGGGCAGCAAATTGCTGACCCAATCTTCTCATTTCATCAACAGCATTAAAAATCTCATCCGTATCTGCTGCAATGAGTTCCGTACTTTGGGCAACTTCATGTATTTCCCGAACCACTGTTTTAATGGATGCAAGAATACTTTCAAAGGATTGCCCTCCAATGGAGGCAATTTGTTCACCTTTATCCACTTCTGCCAGTCCCAATTCCATTTGTTTAACCACTTGGTCGGTATCTTTTTGAATCTCACTTAATATATCAGTAATTTCCTTAGCTGACTTGGATGATTCTTCTGCCAATTTTCTCACTTCATTGGCAACTACAGCAAAACCTTTCCCGTGTTCTCCGGCCCGGGAGGCTTCAATCGCTGCGTTAAGGGCTAATAAATTCGTCTGTTCTGATATGCCGGATATCGCTTGTACGATTTTATCAATAGCCTTTGATCGCTCAGAAAATTGTTTGACCACCTCTGAGAGCTTTTCAACCGTTTGCTTCACCACATGAATTTGTTTGATCGTATCTTCAATGGATCCTTTACCTTTCTCTGCATCTTTCTCAGTTCTGGAACTTAATTCTTTCACATGGGAAGTATTGGCAGCCACCTGTTGAAAGTTGGCAGAAATATGCTCAATCTTGGCTGAAACAGCATCTGTTTTCTGTGCTTGATTTTCTGCTCCCTTTGCCATCTCATCCAATGAAATGGCAATTTCTTTTGAAGCACTGCTGGTATTTTCAGCGCCTGCCATCAGCTCCTGTGAAGAAGCAGAAACGAGTTCTGAATGCTCCTGAACACGAAAAATAAGATCTCGTAATTTCCCTTTCATCTCATCGGATGCCGTAACTAAATCTCCAATCTCATCATTATTCTTAATCTTAAAATCGTCATCCAACAGATTTCCTTCGGCAATCCTTTGGAAACGTTGAACAATGAATTGAATAGGGTTCACAATGGTTCGTTTAATGGTGAAGTAGATGGAGATGATTAAAAGAAAGATAATGAGAACAACACCGATGATCAGGGTAATTGTATTGCTTTTTACCTCATCAATCACTTTATCTGCCGGAATACTAACGGTAATTGCTCCCCTTAATTGGTTCACCTTAAGCCCTTCTTTATCAAATCCAAAGGGGTCCTTCTCTCCTTTTACACCTCCATGACAGGTGGTACAGGATTGCTTCATATAAAGGGGTTGGACATAACGCAATACTTTTTCCCCGTCTTGCTCCACCAGCCTGGAATAAGGGGGTTGATCTCCGTTTTCCAAAAATTTCTTAAAGGAATTCAGCGCTTCCAGATCAAATTCATCCGGTTGATTATTCGGATCCCGCAGCATTTCCGGAAATGTTGTTTGACCGACTTTAAGCTGATTGGATTGGTCGGACTGACTGGTTTGATCCGATGATTTGCTTAATTCGTTCATTCTTGCTTTATTGGTATGTATGGATATAAAGGTTCCTTCATCAGATGAAATTTGTAAAGCCAACGCTTCTGCTTGTTGTTTTAAATTCTCTTTTGTATCGGCCATGCTTTTTACATATAACAGACTGATCAATGCCGAAAATAATACAATTAAAATGATCGTGATGACAATCATAAACCGCTTCGCCACTGCAAATTCCCCCCGTTACTCCCTATATAATCCCCTCTATTCTACCATTCTATGCGATTGAAAGAGACCTTCAAAGAAAATATTTTATGAATTTTTTTAAAATTAAGCAGCCCGGTGATTTCCGAAAATCTTCGGCAACCCGGGCTCATTTTTAAAGACATCATTACTTATACTCCAAATGATCTATATCAAGTTTTCGGGATTTAATGCTTCCAGTTCCGGAATCACAAATCTCCCATCCTTCCGGATTAGGCGCCCGTCAAAGTAGATCTCTCCCCCTCCGTATTCGGGACGTTGAATGCATACCATATCCCAATGAATCGCTGATTTGTTTCCGTTGTTTGCTTCTTTATAAGCCCTGCCGGGAGTAAAGTGAAAACTTCCATCAATTTTTTCATCGAACAGAATATCCTTCATTGGAGTTTTTATATAGGGATTTACTCCAATGGCGAATTCTCCAATAAATCTAGCTCCTTCATCGGTATCGAGAATCTTGTTGATTCTCTCCGTATCGTTGGCTTTGGCTTCAATGATCTTGCCGTCTTTAAATGTCAGACTTACCTGCTCAAAGGTAAATCCCTGATAGGGAGTCGGGGTGTTATAGGTAATTTTTCCATTCACAGAATTTCTCACAGGCGCGGTAAACACCTCGCCGTCTGGAATATTAAATTCTCCGGCACATTTGATAGCAGGAATTCCTTTGATGGAAAACTTCAAGTCGGTATCCCTTCCCACAATATGTACTTCATCGGTATTCTCCATTAATTGAACCAAGCTGTCCATGGCTTTTGACATTTTGCTGTAATCCAGGTTGCACACTTGAAAGTAAAAATCTTCAAATGCTTCAGTACTCATATTGGCCAACTGGGCCATGGAATCATTGGGATATCGCAACACCACCCACCTGGTTTTCGGTACCCGGATTTCACCATGAACCGCTTCCCCGTAAATTTTCATATAATTGGATCTCTGCTCATCTGGAACATCTGAAGTGGCATTGATGTTTTCCCCTGCTCTGATGCCGATGTATGCGTCCATATTTCTCATCACGTTGCCATCAAAATCAGCCATGAAGCGAAGCTGCTCCTCTTTTGCACCCATCAAGATTGCCCGATCGATAGAAGGGTTCCTTAATGTGACAAACGGCAGTCCCCCGGCATGATAGACCTCTTCCACCAATGCCTTGGTCAGTTCCGTGGCATTCCCAAACATTTCGATAAGTACTTTTTCTCCTTTTTTTAGTCGTATAGAGTAGCCGATTAAATTCTTGGCTAATTGTGTAATTCTTGGATCTCGCATGGAATTCCCTCTCTTTCTTATATGGTTGATATGATGTAAATCGATCTCAATTTCTGATGATATCAAAAAAAACTTGAAAAAGCACGTCCGTTAAGGACGTGCTTTACAAGTCTCTATAAGTTCCCTTTTTTAACAGAGAAAAGAACAAGCTGCAAATTTCCTGTTGCTTATTTGAAGATACTTCCCCCGAAAATAAAACGGTACTCCCAATGCTTGCCCTTAATGGTATCAATGCGGACTCCTCCCGATTCAGGTGAGTAAGTGTGAATAATTTTCCCGTCACCCATATAAATTCCTGAATGGGTAATAGTTTGTTTAGAAACATCAATTCCTGCATAATCGGAGGCCTTCCATCCTTTATAGGACATCATAAACATGATATCTCCCGGTTGAAGGTCATCAATGGAACGAATCACCTTACCATTTTGTTTGATATAGTTGGCTATGGTTCTTCCATTGGAAGGCAGTTTAATTCCTGTTCCATCCAAATAGGCCCACCTGACAAACTCTGAACTATCCAATGTTCTTGCATTGGAACGGTCCGATCCGAACTCATAAGGGGTACCCAGATATTTTTTCCCTGCAGCAATGATATTCTGTCTAATCTTGCTTTCATTTGGCTTTACGGATGTTTCTTTTTTGGGGGATGATGTTGGCTGATTTGCTGTTGGGTCAGTTAAATTTCCCTGATCGGTGTATCGTTTTGCGGTATAAAATTGCTTTTGCAGATAATCCAGATTCATGTCAATGACACTGATTTTCCCGAAGTATTTTGTTGCCGCAACGATCTTATTACTCCCAATATATATGCCTGCCATGTTGCCTTCCAGATTTCCTGCCTTGTAGAACAGCACATCCCCTGGTCGCAAATCAGCGAGGGAAACGGTTTTTCCTGCTGATACTTGGCCCTTTATATAACTGGGTATGGTGATTCCTTCTTTATTTAAGACCTGATAAATAAACCCATCGGAATCGGAATAAGAAACCCCTACATATTGTTTCGCTCTGTCAGCAATGGACTGACCTTCAGTGACTGCTTGTCCGGCATTGGAAAAAAGAGGAGTTAATAAAAGGGATGCTGCCAGTAAACTGGTTGCCATTTTTTTCTTCATCTTTGTCATCTCCTTTACACTTTCGGTACTTGTTTTTCTCTTTCGATCATTGCATCTTAACTGTAGCACAATCCAATTGATATAAATTAATCCAAATTTTACTATTAAATTTGATGACAGATTGGGCATCTAAGATTTGAAGAAATCAAAAAGGAAGTGTTAACTATATTCTATATGTCGTATAATAGTTATGAGGTGATTCCTATGGCTACAAAAACATTACCTGTTCTTATTGAGCAGGATGAATCAGGTTATTTCATAGTAACGTGCCCTGTTTTGAAAGGCTGTTATACGCAAGGTAAGACTTTGAAAGAAGCAATGGATAATATAAAAGAAGCAATCGAACTTTGTTTGGAAGAACTTGATCAAGACGAATTGGGTGCCCAATCATAAAGAATTGGGGATCGGATTAACACTTAAGATTATTAAAGATGCTGAAATGACGGTACAGGAATTTGAAGATTTATTAAAATCATAGAAGATGGAAATACAGAACTTAATCAACTTTTTATTTCAAAGAAATAATGTTTTGCTAAAGGACAAAAGAATTTGTGAATTAAAAAAACCTTGACATGGATTGTCAAGGTTTTTTTCGTAAAACCGCCAATGTTACCAATGAAAAGAAGACTTCACTGAGTTATTAATCCTCCAATGGAAAATAGTTACCTTATGATTACCATGTTTTCGGACTAAGTTAAACTTTTTTCTCCTGTCTCATCCGGTAAATCATAAAGCCTATCGCAATCAAGATCGTGGCAATAGCTGTCAATTGGGCCACTTTCAGATCAAAGATGGTGCGCAAGCTGTCTCCCCGCCAAAACTCCATGGTGAAACGGGATAAGGAATAGAGAGCCAGCATGGCGAGGAACAGAAACCCTTCAAAAGGTTTCCTCTTTTTCACCCAGAGAAGAATTCCCATGATGATCACGTCACCTATCGCTTCAAACAAGGGCATCGGCAAGATAGACACATCTCCGTATATACTGTAAGCCAAAGTTCCGGGGGGATAGGTCACAGCAAATATGGAGCTGCTGGGAATTCCATAAGCATCTCCGGTCAGAAAATCCCCAATCCGGCCAATGGCCATTCCAAGGATCAAGGCCGGGGCAACGATGTCTGACACATGCCAAACCGGCAAATCCCTCTTTCTGGCATACCAAATTCCGGCTATTGCTCCGCCAAGGATTCCGCCCTGAATGGCTAATCCGCCCATCCATACCATGAAAATTTCAATGGGATTGTCCACATAGTTCTGCCACATGAACACGACATACCACAATCTTGCTCCTATAATTCCCCCAATCATGGCATAAACCGTTAAATCAACCATATAATCGGGATTGATCCCTTCTTTTTTGGCTGTTCTGGTGATCATCCACATCCCGACAAGAGCTGCAAGGGCAATCATTACACCAAGGGTATGAATGGGCAGCGGCCCAATTTTAAAAAGGACCGGTCCTGGAAACATAAAACACCTCATTTTTGTTATTAATATTTATATTGTTTACATTCTGGTGCATTCACTGATATGAGCGGCATTGTCACCCACGACTTCAGTGGCAAGCCTGAGAATTTCCCTAATTCTTTCGTCTTTAATCTGGTAATATACATATTTTCCTTCCTGGCGGGCATCAACATAGCCGCACCATTTTAAACAAGCTAATTGGTTGGAAATCTGAGATTGTTTAATACCCAGTTCTTGTACAAGTTCACTCACATTTTTTTCTTTTCCCAGTAAAGACTGAACAATTTTTAATCGGGTAGGATTGGAAAGCCCATGAAAGAATTTGGCATATAATTCTGCACTAATTTCATCCTGCATTTTTTTCTTCTGATTCACATCACTCATTCCTTTAATTTTATCTTTACTTTTAATATTTTATACCAATTAATGATGAAAAAACTCTTCTTATCCTGCACAGCAGGAAAGTTTGTCCACATCCTTATCAAAGGTTAAGACAGCCAATTTAAGCCCTTCTGACATCGTTAAGTATGGGGCAAGACTTTCCCCTAAATCTTCAACAGTCAAACCAAATTTAACCGCAAGCACTCCTGCATAAATCACATCCCCAGCATTTTCGGCAACAATATGAATCCCTAATATTTTAAGACTCTCGGCATCAGCTACCAGTTTGAATACTCCGGTGGTTTCACGATTTACGATGGCACGTGGTACAGCTTCAAGGGGCAATACCGATGTCTTCACTTGGTATCCTTTTTCTCTTGCCTGTTCCTCAGTTAATCCAACGGTCGCAATTCCCGGATTGGTGAAGGTAACCCCTGGTACAGCACTTAAATCAACCTTCCGGTTTAAACCTCTAATGGCATTATCAGCGGCAATTCCGCCTTCATAGGCTGCTACATAAACAAATTGTGGTCCCATCGTCACATCACCGGCAGCATAAATCCGCGGATTGTTGGTTCTGAGATCATCTCCTATTAGTACTTCACCCCGTCTGCCTTGCTTTACTCCAGCGGCTTCCAGATTTAAAGCATCCGTATTCGGTCGGCGACCTGCAGCCACAAGCAGCTGGTCTGCTTCAACTATACGCCTTTCACCATTCACCTTAACGTGTACTCTCTTGACGCCATCAATCTGCTCCACTCGTTCGTAAGTTACTCCGGTCACAAGTTCAATTCCTTGCTCGGTGATAAATCGCGTCACGGTATCTGAAATTTCCGGATCATACTCTTTTAATACCCGTTGACTTCGTTGGATCAAGATTACCTCTGCCCCCAAGTGATGGAATAACTGCCCAAGCTCAAGGGCAATATATCCGGAACCGATCACAGCAAGCCGTTTCGGCACTTCTTTCAGTTGCAGAAGACTGGTGCTCGTCAGGTAATCAACATCCTCAAGCCCTGGAATATCAGGTATCAAAGGTGAAGCACCCGTGGCAATCAGAAAGGATTGGGCTGTAATCCGTTGTCCGTTGACTTCAATCGTCTTCTCATCAACAAAACGGGCTTCACCCCGAATGAGATCAATTCCATATTCATCAATCAATGATTCATACTTTTTGTAGCGCAAATCATCAACAAGAGCGTTCTTTTCTTTCACCAAACAAGCCAGGTCCACTTGACCGGCACTCGTCTGCAAACCAGAGAACGGATTTTTGGCCGCAAGATGATTGATTTCTCCTGCACGAAGCATAGTTTTTGACGGTACACATCCAATATTTACACAGGTCCCTCCGATTGTCCCACGCTCAATCATTGCCACCCGGGCACCATAATCCACCGCTTTTATCGCTGCTGAAAATGCAGCTCCGCCAGAGCCGATAATTAGTAAATCATACTGCTGCTCAGCCATCATGATATCACCTAACCTTTTCATAAATGAAGTTTTTATTGATCTCGATTTCGATGATCATTATATTAACGTTTCTTAATATATTGATATGTTAACTTAACGAATGCGTCCTTGTCAAATTTTTCATTCCTTTAATTTTTGAATTATAAATGCTTGACTCTCTGAGTTTATTTTTGATAACATTTTTATATATTTAAATATCTTAATTTATTATGATAATATTTTGAAGGGAAGTGGCATCCATGAAAGAAAAATTGGCAAATATCAGTTCCATGGTTTCTTCTTTTGTTTCCGCCATTTGCTGAATTGGGGCAGCGATTCTGGTACCGCTCGGTCTGGGCGGTTTAAGCAGTGTATTAACCGTAGCCTTTGCCCCGTATCGCAGGATTTTTATCATCTTAACCCTTGTCCTTTTAGGGGTTTCTCATTTCCTTCACTGGCGCGGAAAGAAGAAGGGAAACAAGTTGCTTTGGATTTCGACAGCCATTTCTTTATTCTTTATCCTGTACACCATCCGTTCTATAGGCTGGTAAGATAATCAGAAAACTTACGTCAGGTGAAGTGTATTTCTCCACCTGTAGTTTAGCTGCGATGTACAGCACGTGCCAATGTCGACAATGCAGCCAGACCCCTGCGTTTTTGAATGAAAACATTAAACAGGCTGTTGGGAAACCTCAACAGCCTTGACATATTATATTTTTTAATGTTAGGACAAATCTGCTGTACCTGCAGAAGGTGTGATCGCCAGATGCGGTTTTATCCCTTTCTGTGCTTTCACAGATAGGCTTAAAACGGCTCCCATGATTAATACGATGGCCGAAAGAATAAAACCAAAGAAATAACTTCCCGTGTAATCATAAATGACTCCGCCCAGCCAGGCTCCCAAAGCGGCTCCGATTTGATGGACCAGAAATATACTGCCAAAAACCTTTCCTAAGGAAAATGTCCCCCATATTTCTCCAGCTAACATGGATGTAAGGGGCCCCGTCGCTGTCCAGGAAAGACCATATATCACAGCTCCCAGATAGATATACCAATTATCACTTGCAAGTCCAATCATAATGAATGAGATGGCCCTCAACAAATATACAATCGATAACATGGTTTTACCCCCCCACCTGTCAGACAGGCCCCCTGCCAAGGGTGTTCCTATCGCCGCAGCACTGCCGGTCAAACCAAAAGCAAAAGCGGCAACCAAAGGATCCAATCCGATATCGGTCCCATAACTGAAGAAATGGGTACTGAAAAAACTTAATGTGTAGCCGCAGGCAAAGTAAGAAAATGATAATTTGTAATACTCCTTATTTCGAAATACGGCTAAATAGGAAACCGGTTTTCCCTCATGATGACTCAACCCTTTTGATTCCTCTGTTTCACAGCCTTCTTCTTTCCCGTAAGGTAACAACCCCATATCCTGGGGCTTGTTTTTCAGAAAAACAAGCCCTAATGGGAGAAGGATTCCGAGCAAAATCATTCCCAATATCAGAAAGGTATTTCTCCATCCCAGCTGGATCAACCAATAGGTAATGACTGGAGTAAGTAATTGGGGACCCAACGGCAGTCCAGCCATGGTAATACCCATGATTAGTCCTTTTCTTTTTTCAAACCAAATGGAGATAAGAACGGAAATCGTAACAAGTGCCGTTGTGCCATAAGCAACAGCCATGATCAGTGTATACAATAAGAAAAATTGTGTCAGATTTTGCAGAAATGATAAGCTGATATACACGAGACCTTGAAGGAGGACCCCAATACTAATCACCTTTTTAGGTCCCACTTTCGTGATTAAATTTCCCAAGAAAGGAGAAAAAAGACCCTGGACAATCATAAAACCGGCGATGATGGAGGAAAAGACGGAACGATCCCACAAAAATTCCTGGGAGATCGGTTTAACAAAAATACCAATACTCAGAATCATCCCTGATGTAATAATCAACAGGATTAATGAGAACCCTGCGATAATAAAACCGTAATGGAACCGAAATAATTTATTCATGCCGCCCTCCTCCTTCCCTGACTCCTGTCCTTCCTTTCATATTTCCATATTTCTTCTATTTCGTTTTTTTCTATTATCTCATCGTTTTTTGTATCCGTAAAATGCATAATATAAATGGTTTTAATGCATTTTGATTATCGATTGATTGTTTAATAAGAAAAAAGCAGCCTGTCAGCTGCCTCTACCATTCACTTCTTTTATTTTTTTACACGAATCGGATGATCGTCATCGCGATTTATGATCTGGCCAATTTCTGAAATCGCAATACAGTTGGCTTTTCGCAATTCCTCAATCAGGAGGTCTTTTTTCTCCGGCGAAACGGCGATCAACAGCCCGCCGGATGTTTGGGCATCATAGAGGAGCCATCTTGTGGAATCCGGAATATCTTGATCCCACTCTACTTTTTCCCGAAGTATGCGCTGGTTGTTTCGAGTCCCGTTTGAAATGGCTTGTTTCTCAGCCAGCTCCCATGCCTCCGGGATGACAGGTACCTGGGATAATCTGATTTCTGCGGATACCATACTTGAATTGACGATCTCATAGAGATGTCCCAAAAGTCCAAATCCCGTCACATCGGTACACGCATTTACCCCAACCTTCATCATGGCTTCAGATGCACCATTATTCAAGGTTGTCATTATCCTTAGAACCCCTTCCTCCAATTGGGGCGTAGTCAACTGCAGATCGATACCAGTTGTGATAACTCCGATCCCAATGGGTTTGGTTAAAATCAATACATCACCCGTTTTTGCTCCTGACTTTGTCACATAATGTTCCCTATCCAGGTACCCCGTAACAGCCATTCCATATTTGGGGGCATGGTCTTCATAAGAATGTCCGCCGACTATGGGAACTCCCACCTCCAATAATTTATCCATACCGCCGCGAAGAATCTCCTCCATTATGCTTAAAGGAAGCGTATTGACTGGAAACCCAATGATATTCAAGACAAAGGCAGGTGTTCCTCCCATAGCGTAGATATCGCTTAATGCGTTGGCGGCAGCTACCTGCCCAAACCCATAGGGATCATTTACAACAGGACTGATGTAATCAATGGTTTGCACGATCGATTTCCTATCTCCCATTCGTATAATGGCTGCATCATCCCCTCTCCCAATGAGAATGGTTTCATCTTGATGATCAGGCATAGAGCGCAAAACTTGCGCCAAATCGGAGGGCCCGATTTTACTCGCTCAGCCTGCGCCTGGCGAAAATGAGGTTAAACGGATCTGTGGGATTTGTTCCATGTGTGAGTATCCCCTTCCTGAACTGTACATGTGTCTCTTGATAGCATTATAATATAATTGTATCACTCAAACACTATCCATTCGGTTTTTTTGCCCGATAGCTAATCGCCACTAAGACTCCGATGGAACTAATGAATTTTCACGTTCGCGAGTCGAGTTCGGCGAGAAGTAGTTAAAGTCCGCTCCGGGACTAAAGAACGGAGCCCTCAAAAACATCTGGGTATTTCGATGATGGAGTCAGTTTGAGGGATGGAGTCAGTTTGAGGGCTAATTCCCGTTCCCTAGCCCTCCGCTAAGCACGAACTCGAAAGCGTCCTTAGTAAATTCATTAGTTCCATTCATCCATATATTTGGGAAAGAAGTGGCGCTAAGCCCCTGGATAAGTTCAACTAGACTTCAGATGGAGTATAAAACTCCATCTGAAGAAAGTTTCCTTTATGGAGCTGTAACTTCAAGGATGTGAATTCAATGGACTTTTATCAATTGAATACCTTCTATCATGTAGCCAAGCATATGAATTTCACCCGTGCTGCTGAAGAACTCTCCATCAGCCAGCCCGCCGTCTCCCGGCAAATCGAGGCATTGGAACAGTCCCTGGGATTAAAGTTGTTTCACCGGGCAGGCCGCAGCGTGGTGCTGACCGATCCCGGCAAAACCCTTTACCAGATGAGTGAACAAATCTTGTCTCTTGTAAATAGAACAAAGTCTGCCATGGAAAGCATGAGAAACCTTGAATCAGGGTCTCTACACGTGGGAACCAGCACCACCATCGGCAATTACTTTATTGCTCCCATTGTAATGAAGTTTATTGAACGGTATCCTGGAATCGAAATCACATTAGAAATTAAGTCAAGTGAGGAAATTCAAAACGGGATTGAAAAAAACATATTAGACGTGGCCATTTTTGCTGGGGCTACCCCTACATCTTCTCTTTTTATAGAGCCCTTTTTACTGGATGAGCTTGTTCTGGTCGCTCCTAAAAATCATCCGCTTGTTTCAAAAGAAAATATCTCCCTTAAGGATCTGCTGCAAGAAAAGTTCATCATTCGCAGCGAGGGATCCAATACAAGGAGGACGATAGAAGAACATTTCAAAAAATTCGGATTAAAATTACCTTCTGCCGTTGAACTGAATTCAACCGAAGCCATAAAACAAGCAGTAATCTCAGGATCGGGAATCAGTTTTCTGCCAAAAAGAACGGTAGAATTAGAAGTAACACTGGGAGTGCTTCAAATCATAGACGGAAATGATCTAAAAGCAACAAGACAGTTTTGGATCGCACATCATAAGGGCACTTATCCGTCTCCCGCAGTGCTCGCATTTACATCCTTTTTGAAGAAAAATTCATACTAAAAAAGACCGCTTTTCTCATTTTCCTTCTTGACAAAAATGATAGGCGATCTTTTTATTTCGAGTTCACTTATTGATGTTTAACATGCTGAAGAGTCTCCTTAAAAATCAGCTCTATATGGAGATCATCTAAAGAATAAAACACCGTTTTTCCCTCTTTTCGTCTTTTTACGATCCGCAGATTGCGGAGATACCTTAATTGATGAGAAATGGCAGATTGGCCCATATCAAGAATCACTGTGATATCATGGACACATAATTCCTTCTGCAGAAGAGCATATATAATTTTGACTCGTGTAGGGTCTCCCAGAGCTTTAAAAATATCGGCAATCCCTGCTGCAGTCTCTTCATCTATCATTGTTTTCTTAATACCAGCAATAACCTCCTTGACCGTACCGCCACATTGGTCAGCACATATTTCTTCCAGTTCCTTCGTCACGTTAACCACCCTCCTTTTGTTTGATGTTTCACTTTTAAACATCATTATATCAAAACTTGGACAGATATTATTGATTCCCCATCGTAATAGAAGGGGAGTGCGAATGCTCAAGGGAATTTTTTTTATTTATTCTGGCGGGTTTGGTCGAAATCGGCGGAGGTTATCTCATTTGGCTTTGGCTAAGAGAAGGCGTATCCTTTTGTTATGGGATCATGGGCAGCCTAATTCTTGTACTGTATGGTATTATTCCTACTTTGCAAGACTTTCCTTACTTTGGGAGAGTATATGCCGCTTACGGAGGAGTATTTATCATACTCGCTGTTTTTTGGGGATGGGCAATTGATAAGAAAATTCCCGATTTCTATGATGGGTTAGGTGCATTGATTAGTCCCATTGGGGTGTCTGTGATGTTGTGGGGACCCAGAACATAGAAATTTGTTTATTCATTGAGATTCCTATATAATTAATACATGAACAAATATTCATATTTATATTTTAGGAAGGTGAATGTTATGGGATTGGGCCATAGCCATCATCATGGGCATGATCACGGTCACAACCATGATCATGCCCATGTTCGTACAACCAATAAGAAACTGTTAACCATTGCCTTATTGATTACCATCAGTTTTATGATCGCTGAGATTATCGGGGGAATTCTCTCAAACAGCTTGGCCCTACTGTCAGATGCCGGACACATGTTCAGCGATGCCTTCTCCTTGGCACTCAGCCTGATTGCCATTCGCTTTACAACAAAACCGCCTACCCCTCAGCGGACCTATGGATTTTACCGTTTCGAAATTCTTGCTGCGTTTATCAATGGGGTAACCTTGGCTGTTATTGCCGTCTACATATACTTTGAAGCATACCAACGTATCATATCGCCTCCGGAAGTCCAGGGGAACACCATGTTATTGATTGCTTTTATCGGACTGCTGGCTAATATTGCCGCTGCTTGGGTTTTGACTAGGGGAAATACAGCTGAAAACCTCAATATGAGAAGTGCATTTCTCCATGTTCTAGGGGATATGCTGGGTTCCATCGGAGCAATTGCGGCAGGATTGCTCATCATGTTTTTCGACTGGTACATCGCCGATCCGGTCATCAGCATCATTGTAGCCACTTTAATACTGTTCAGCGGATGGCGGGTAACCAAAGAATCTGTTCATATTTTAATTGAAGGTTCTCCCAAGCATATTGATGTCAATGAACTAAACGATAAGCTTCATACCATCAAAGGGGTTGTCAGTATCCATGATCTGCACCTTTGGACCATTACTTCCGGTATGGAATCTCTCAGCTGTCATATTGTCATTGATCCGGATGCCGATCCGCAACAAATTCTTCTGGCCAGCAAAAAATTGATCCATGATGCCTATGGAATTGATCATGTTACTCTGCAGCTGGAAACAGAGGATTTAAAGATACATGAACCCGACATATAAAAAAAATTGGTTGAGGGGCTTATTAAAAGGACATGACCCAGGCTGAACCCCCTACTACTGTAATGACCATGACAATGCCTACAGCCAATGTCAATAAAATATATCCGCGGTTTTTCGTTTCTCTTACATGCATAAAATAATAAATCTGAACAAGAAACTGCAAACAAGCGGCAATGAGGATAAATACAATAACATATACTTTTTCTATCAAATCATTAAGCACGAGAATTAATGGGACGATTGTTAAAATAAGCGAATAAGTATATCCCAAGATGTAGGTTTTCGCCGATGAATCGTGGTGTTGCTGATTCGACACCATTTCACATCACCCCCATCAAATAAACGACCGTATAGATAAAGATCCACACCACATCGAGAAAATGCCAGTATAAACTTACAACATTCACCTTGCGGGTTGTCATCTCATTGATCCCATTACGGATGAGTTGTATCGTGGCCCCAATCATCCATATGATCCCCACCGAAACGTGGAGTCCGTGTGTACCCACTAATACATAAAAGGCAGAAAGAAATGCACTTGTCGAAATGGTCGCTCCTTCATGAACCAAGCTGACAAATTCGGTGATCTCCAAACCGATAAACGCCACGCCTAAAAGCACTGTGATGAGTAACCAGACCACCACACTTTTGATTTTTCCGTTTCTCAATCCCAACACCGCCAAGCCACTTGTAAAACTGCTCGTTAACAGGATAAGTGTCTCTGCAGTAAAAATAGGTACGGAAAAAAGCTCTTCACCTGTTGGGCCACCGTTATACCGGACTCTTAACACAACAAATGTGGCAAACAATGTGGCGAATAGGATTAAATCAGTAATCATAAAAATCCAAAATCCAAAGATTTTTAACGAGCTCTCGTCATGACCGTGATCTTCTCCATGGGCATGATGAGTTACAGCAGTTGTCATCCCTTTGCACCTCCGATCAATGCTTCCGTTGCTTCCACTTGTTCTGCTGAAATGTAATAATCTGTATGTTGTTGAAAATATCTTGCCAGCATAGAGACAGCCACTCCAATCAAACCGCTCACGCCAACCCATACCCATTCAAAAGTAAACCCAAACCCTGCTACAAACCAAAATAATCCCATGATAAACGGTATACCTGAATCCTTTGGCATATGGATCGATTTGTAGTTTCTTGCTTTGGCCCCGATTTTTTTATGGACTCCTTTTTGCTTTTTGTACCACCAATCATCTCGTACTTCAACCCTAGGAATAACGGCAAAATTGTAAACGGGAGCAGGCGATGGAATTGACCACTCTAGAGTGCGTCCATCCCAGGGGTCTCCAGTCAAATCCCTGAGATTGTCACGATGTTTTATACTGTAAAGAATTTGCCACACTTGAAAAATAAACCCGGCTCCCATCAGAAAAGCGCCAACGGTGGAAACAAAGTTTAACGGCCACCAGCCCATATCCCATCCATAAGTATACGAACGGCGTGGCATACCCATAAATCCTAGGGCATATTGCGGCATAAACGTCGTGTAAAAGCCAATATTCCAGAGCCAAAAAGCCCATTTACCCAAATGCTCATTCAACGTAAAACCGAATACTTTTGGCCACCAATAATAAATTCCGGCGAAAAATCCAAAAACAACTCCACCAATTAACACCTGATGGAAATGGGCAATCAGAAAATAATTGTTATGGTATTGAAAATCAGCAGGAGCAACTGCCAGCATGACTCCTGTTGCCCCTCCGACTAAAAAAGTTGGAATAAAAGCAATCGTCCATAACATCGGTGTCTTCATCTGAATACGACCCCTGAACATCGTAAACAGCCAATTGAAGACCTTAACCCCTGTCGGTATTGCCACTGCCATTGTTGTCACAGCAAAGAAGGCATCAGCCGTAGTTCCCGCCATCGTAAAAAAGTGGTGGACCCATGTAAAGAATGAAAGTATGCTGATACTGACCAAAGCAAAAACCATCGACTTATACCCGAAAATTCTCTTTTTGGTGAAGGTGCTTACAACCTCGGAAAAGACGCCGAAAGCAGGAAGCACGACAAGATAAACTTCAGGATGGCCCCACATCCAGATCAGATTGATATAGTACATGGGATTCCCTCCACCATCGAGTGTGAAGAAATGGGCACCAAAGAATCGATCGACAAATAGCAAGCCAAGCGTAACCGTTAAAATAGGAAAAGCAAAGAGAATAATAATACAACTGGAAAGGACAGACCAGGAAAATAATGGCATCTTCATCAATGACATTCCTGGCGCCCGCATTTTCAATATGGTAACAAAGAAATTAATGCCGGTTGCAAGACTCCCGATTCCTGAGATCTGAATTCCCCAAATATAAAAATTTTGTCCTGGTCCGGGGCTGAAATTATTTTCAGATAACGGTGGATAACTAAGCCATCCTGCATCAGGAGAACCCCCGATTACAAAGGATAAGTTGAAAAGCATGGCCCCAAAAAAGAAAAGCCAGAAGCTGACAGCATTTAAAAACGGATAAGCAACATCCCTTGCTCCAATTTGAAGCGGAACAACCAAGTTAAACAAAGCGAACATAAGCGGCATCGCCATGAAGAGAATCATAATCGTGCCATGGGTCGTAAAAATCTGATTGTAATGTTCCGAATTCAGAAGTTCCATATTGGGGAATGCCAACTGCGTCCTCATCAATAGCGCGTCAACACCACCGCGGAATAACATCAGCAAAGCTGAAATCAAATACATGATTCCGATTTTTTTGTGATCAACTGTCGTCAACCACTCACGCCATAACCAGCCCCATTTTTTATAATAAGTAAGGACAAACACGATGACCAAGCTTGTCAGCACAATCGAAACGTCAGCGGCATAAATTAAGCTGTTTCCAGTCACAAAAAACTCAGATGCAAATTTCTTTATATTTTCAAACATACTTCATTCCTCCTCTCGTCAGTTCTGTCGGATGCTTGTCTGTTCTTTCGTTTGAATGCTTTTATAATATTGGCCGCCGTTTTTATCGAGGATATCGTTGAACAGATTAGGTGGAAAGGATGAATACTGTTGCTTTTCAACAAGACCTGGCTTGCGAAGTACGGCATAATCCTTCAGGGTTAACTCAGGCGAAGTCTCCTTGATCTGTTCTATCCATTTGTCGAACCTTTGTTTTGGTTCAGCGATCACTTGAAATTTCATTTCCGTAAATCCTTCACCGGAGAAGTTATTAGCCGTTCCGTAATATGAACCTTCTTTATCAGCTTGCAGCCAAAGGTTCAGTACTTTTCCGGGCAGCGTATATTTCTGACCCCCTAATTGAGGAACCCAAAACGAGTTGATGGGAGCATCTGTGGTTAGTTCAAAATTTACGGCTGTGTTCGTGGGAATCTTAACGTAGTTCACAGTCGCAATACCCTGTTCGGGATACAAAAACAGCCACTTCCAATCCAGTGATGTTACCTGTATTGTCATGGGTTTACCCTCTTTTGAAGGAGGCTCAGAAAGGGCAAAGGTATCCCGGACGGTGAAAAAACTCAAAATACCAATGACAAGTATCGGGATGCTCCACCAGATCACTTCAAGAGTTTTATTATCATCCCATTCCGGCTTAAACATAGCCCTATTTCCCGGTTTGTCGCGATAACGAAAAACAACATAGGCGAAAAAAATTAAGACGGGAATAATGAAAACCGCTAAAAGAATCACTGAAAGAATGATCAGATCATACTGTTTTTGGGCAACCGGCCCTGCAGGATCCAGTACCACATATTGAGATCTCCCGCATCCTGCTAATAAGACCAAGGATGTTGCTGCCAAAAAAAGTACTTTTGATTGATGCAACAACTTTCCTAACTTCATTATCTCTCTCCTCTCTTTCATAAATGCCACCTATAGATTATGGAATTCATTGAATTATTTATTATATAAAAATAGTTATTACATTAATTACGTTACTTATTGTAAATCATTTTTATCTTAAATTTGTGAAATGCAAACTTTTGTCATGAAACTGTCGATTTTGTCAAAAACCAGTGAAGAAAAAAAAGACCCGACATGGGAAACATGAAGTCCCTCATCAGGTCTTTTCCTTCAATTATTTATAACGATTCCTCAATCACATTCAGCTCCTTGTCCATCTTAACCGTCGCCTTGACAAAGTATTCTCCCCTGCCAAAGAAGCGGGGATCAAAGATGGTAATGACATATATGTCATCGTCTTCCTCTACCTGTGTAACGAAATAACGGTTTTTGGCAAAAGTAAGAATAGCCTGAGCACTCTCAGTGGTTAAAGCCTTTTGAACCGCTTCGTTATCCTGGGAAGCAAGGGAGCTTTGTAAAATCTCCTTCTTGTTCCATAAGGAAAAAAGATAAACATCCACCTGATCCCCGGTGTTCACAACTTCCTTATAGGTGCCGAAAAGCCAGTTCGGCATGACGGCAATATCTTTTGCATTTGGATGGACTTCCTTTGCAATCATAGAAGCATAGGATGAAAGAAGAAGCTGCAAAACCATATATCCGGTTAGCACCGTGCCAATGAAACGAAATACCCTTTCCCGATTCCAAAATTTTTTCAGGAAAAGTCCGCTTAACAATAAAACCAAGATGAACAAATCGATAATAAACCATGCGTTTAGAGATATTCTTAAGTCGGAAAAGGGAAGAAGCAGCTGGGTTCCCCAGGAAGTAAGGGCATCGCTGATGATGTGTGTCAGCACACCCGCCCATGAGTAAAGATACAAGGTTTTCTTGTCAGCCCTTCGATTAAATATAAGAACAAGTCCCATCACCAAACCAGCCATGACAAATGAACCGAGAATGGAATGGGTCCAGCTGCGGTGCCACAGCAGACTGGGAATATCCCCGAACCATCCTGAGATGACATCGATGTCCGGAGCCTCTGCCCCCAAAATGCTTCCCCAGAAAATTGCCTTTTTTGTTTCCTCTGTCCATTTATCCTTTTTGGCCGCAGCAAATACGGTATAACCAAGCAGCCCATGAGTTAGATTATCCACAAGTTCCACCCCACGATCGCTCTCCATCGTTTACCCTCATTTTACATCCTTCTTAAAAAGATGAAAATCGTTTAACCGGCAGCCAATTTCAACAAGCTAACCAGGCTGTCGGAAATTCCCTCAATCAACCCGATGATAAGGGGTGTTGTCCCTCATTCTCTCCCAAAGTTACTCATATAGACGGAATTAAAGAATTTATACGGACAGCCTTCGAGTTCGTTCTAAGCGAAGGGGCTAAAGAACGGGAATTAGCCCTCAAACTGACTCCACCTTTGAAATACCCAGATGTTTTTGAGGGCTCCGTTCTTTAGACTTGAAGCGGACCTGAATTACTTCCTGACGAACTCGACTAGCGGACGTGTAAATCTTTAATTCCAGATCTATAGAAACGAAACTAAGAATTATGTCTGTAATAAATTCTTAGACCCATCCATACAAATTCCTTCTTAATCTCTTCTCCTAATTCTTATGCTATCCTTGCCTGAGGCTTGAAATCTTGTGAAATCCAATGATATTAGCCGTTAACCATACGCCGCCTGCTGAAAAACCGGCAATCACATCGCTGGGGAAATGAACGCCAAGATAAATTCTGCTTATACCAATAAAGAAGATAAGCAAGGATGTTAATACAGCAACATACCATGAAGGTCTGTTTTTTCTGCGGAGATGAAACCAAAACAAGTAACCCAGCATTCCATAAAAAGTCATGGAAACCATGGCATGCCCGCTGGGAAAACTATATCCTCCCACTTCAACCAAATGTTGAATGTCCGGACGTGCCCGATGGAAAATGGCTTTCAACGCCTCATTCAGCAGCCATCCTCCTGCCAAGCTGCTGAATAAAATAACAATTTCCCTAACGAATTTCCGGCGAAAAAATAAATAACCCCCCACAATCAAAAACAGACTGATTTCCGTCCAGGCAGAACCTACATTGGTGATTATTATCGCTATCTTTGTCATTATTGGACTTGTAAAATTCTGTACAACACTTGTCACAAGGCTGTCAAATTGCCTCAACTCTTGAAATAACAAATCTTCAACCAATTTTGCAAACAAAAGAAGCCAAAGAACGCCGACAAAGATTCCCCAGGTCAAATGAGAGCTTAACTTTCCCAGCCTATCACTCACCCCTTCATTCCTCCCTTCATAATCTCCATCCAATAGATTTTCTTCTTATGAATATATATAACAAAATCAATGCGACAGCGATAATAATTGTCCCAACACCCGCATACCGGTTAATAAAGGATTCGGCTTTTGAACCTAAAATTAAAATGATAATGGCTTCCCCGAAAAATCGCAATCCTCTCCCAGCGACCGAACCAATGAGCAAAGAAAAAGGAGAAACTCGAAATATACCTCCGGCGATGGTAAACACTTTGTACGGAATTGGTGTAAAGCCGGCGATGGCAACAGCCAAGGCCCCATATTGGCGAAACATCTTCTCTACCCTGGAGATGGTTGTCGGTTTGGCAAAGCGAGAAAGAAGCGGCCTCCCAAAGTGAGTCCCCAAATAATATCCTAAAATTGCTCCTAGTGAGGAAAACAGGGTAGTGATAAACCCATACCAGATTGCTTTTTCTGGAGCAGCAATCGCTAAAGGAATCAGCAGCAAATCCGGGGGTATTGGGAAAAATGAGGCTTCTGCAAAAGAAATGATGGCCAGTCCTAATCCCCCCCATGACAGAAAAAAAGTTGCCCATTCACTTAACATTACCATTTCCCCTTTAGATTTTTATTCAATCAACCGATTCTTTTGTTTGAAGGCCTCGCAATAAGCGAAAAACCTCTAACAGCACCATATTTAGCGTCAGCCAAACCCCGCCAAACACATATCCTGCGACAATATCACTGGGATTCTGAACTTGAAAAAACAGAAGGTTTAATCCAATAAGTATTGGAATCATGAAAACAGTTGAAAACATGATGGTCCGTATCCAAATTTTCTCCACATGGCGAACAATCAGAAATCCTGCAAAACCATAGACGACAATTGAGATGAGAGACTGCTCACTGGGAAAAGTATTGTGAAAAATCAATCTCAGACCTTCTTCCAAAATTTCTCCTCCGACAATTGCGATTAGTAAAAACAATGTTTCAAGGATTTTGTCTCTCCCTTTGATCAAAATCCAAACCCAGGTAATAAAAATTATGGGAAGCAGCACTTTTATAGAGGATAAAGCACCAAATAACTTCATCCATGGAGACCATTCCTGTTGAAAGATTAATTGAACCAACAGCATCACAATTTTGTCAAACAGTTCAAATTCATTGCTCAGATAGTCCTGGATTAATCCGATCATCAGGATGAAAAAGATCAAAAAAATAACCCCTACTCCCGTAATCAATACTCTAACCCGTCCAAGAGAGTGAAAAATTTGAATTGCTCTGTTCAATGCAGTGAATAAAGCGTCATTTATTTGTTTCTTATAATTTCGATAGAGATAGTATATGGTCAAAATGATCCCGACAATTATGCTTCCGATGATCAAGTACTTTTTCACTGAACTGTGGAACTGTTCCCATTGGGGACCCAATATTTTGCCTAATGAAATAAAAGTGCTTACCCAGATAAATGCACCAAGATAGGCATAAAGTGCATATCTAGGGTAGGAAATCCGTGTGGTCCCTGAAAAATAGCCGGTAATGTGCCTGATCCCCGGAATAAAGTAGGCCACAATCAGCAGCTTGTTTCCGTATTTACCAAACCATCTGGATGTTTTATCAAATCGATCCGGCCCCATATGAAAGCGGGGTCCGTATTTGTAAAAAAACGGGGCTCCCAATTTATAACCAATCCAATAGGAAATCGTCATGCCAATGATGCTTCCCATCCCCGCCATTAACACACTTTCCATCCAATTTAATTTTCCTTGAAACACTAAAAAGCCAGTATAACTCATGAGGACTTCTCCAGGAAGCGGTAAAGCGATCAATTCTAACATTAGGGCAAAAAATAATACATAATACCCGTATTGATCAACCCATGTGGTAATAAACTCCAAATTAAATCCTCCTATTCATTGACTGTCAGAACATCTGTTTATTCTTATTGTTGCTCTTGCCTTTATTTCGATTCTTTCCACATAACCAAGAAACAGATCCAAGCAAGAGGATGAAAATGATGATCCACATATATTTATGCAGCACTGTTAAAATAACAAACCAATGTTCTCCTAATTTCATGCCAACAGTGACAAATGTAAAAACCCAGAAAAGCCCGCCTACAAATGAATAGAAAAGAAAAGTGTGGTAGTGCCATTTTCCAATTCCTGCTAAATAGGCGGTAAAATATCTCATCCCAGGAATAAAATAACCGATTGTAACCGTGAATTTCCCGAAACGCTGAACCCAATGCTTTGTTTTATCCAATCTTTCTGCTGTGATACGAATTTTTTGCCCATATTTCGTTAAAAGGGGAAGTCCAAAACGATAACCGATAAAAAAACTGAATGACATACCGGAAATGCTTCCTAAAAAGGCTGTCAATACCGTAAGGGAATAATTCAGTTTCCCTTGGGAAACCAGAAAACCTGCAAATGTCATCAATAATTCATCTGGTATCGGCAGACCTATCACTCCAAAGGCGAGCAAAGCAAAAATCCCTAAATATCCGTAATCCGAAACAAATTGGAGGATTAAATTCTGAAGCAATTTTCCGCCTCCTTTTATTCATAAGGAAATTACCTTTTCCTGCGACTCTTTCTCTTCTCCCAAATCCATAAAGTCATGATTCCCAAGGAAAGCCAAATCAGACTTAAAAGAAATAATCCCCCAATTAATGGAATATTAATGCCCGAAGTGATGACAACGGCTCCAAAACCGACTTGAAGCCATTTAGGCCAATCGGCACTTCCCGGTAATTGATTGCTGATGATCTGGCTGACAACGGCCAATCCTATCATGAAAAACAAAAATGAAATTACCATCAGAATCAAAACAAATGGTAAACCAATGATCGTGATCGATAGTAATATTCCAAGGGAAATCAATAATAAACTGGTTATCATACCAACAACCACCAATCTTAATGGTGATTGGCGAACCATCCCTTCAAATGGGGTTAACTTATCCTTCATGATGAGCATCGTCAGCAACGGCAGAATAACCAAGATGAAACTGAAGGCAATCCTCAGAAGCCAAACTCCAATGAGAAGGGCTCCTCCAATAAGCAAGCTATTCACAACTGTATCATTAAATGTGATATTTAATACGTTATCCGTCACTTGAGCTCCTGGTTCCTGTACAATTTTCCCACCAACAACCAAAACCAAACCCATGATCCGAGCAGAGTCTTTAATGCTCAAATTCCCATCAATCACAATGACAGCATCGCGAACGGAACCATAGATCGTTGCATTTCCACCTATGACAACCACATTATCTGCAATTTGTTCCTTAGGGATAACGGTGTCCTGCCTTTCAAAACGGTTTGCTCCTTCTGCAAAGGCAGGTACAGTCAACACTAGGAGGAAAATCATGACTGCAAAAAAAGATATCCATTTTTTTGTTATATTTTCCACCCCTAAAAACCTCCTATTCCAATGCTTATCTGACTAATAAGTGACGGAGTGACCAAACCGAAAGCAACATTACGAAAAAGGCAAGCATCATACTTCCTCCTGTTAAGTATGGAATCTGGGTAATTATCAGCGGGATAATCCGTATCAAACTATACATAATTGTGAAGAAGGATGATGCCAGTCCAACGATCATAAGCACTATAGGGGAAAATGAAGCCAAAAAAACGACCAATAGCAATACGGAAGCAAAAATGGCAATCCACTTTAATGTCTTGTTGTCTGATATTTGATCTGATGCTAAACCGTTCAGATCAGCGAAGACCTTTTGTTCAAAATCATCGGGAACATCTACCGATTGATAGTAGTTTGTAATCTGTTGACTCATTAGAGACAATTCTTTTGCCAAACTTTGGCATTCTTTGCAAGTGGTTAAGTGATTTTCAACCAACAGGCGTTCCGAATCAGATAATTCATGATCGATATAAGCGGAAATCAGCTCTTTGACATGTTCCATTATTTTTCACCCCTCTATTTCGCAAGTTCTTCTCGCATTACAAGGCGAGCTGCATGAATCCGTGATTTAACAGTCCCAACGGGAATTTTCAAAATGTTAGCCATTTCCTCATAGCTAAACCCTTGGATATCTCTTAAAACAATGGCTTCACGCTGTTCCGATGAAAGCTTTTGCATTGCCTCTTCAATGTTCATCTGCAACTGTTTCTGTTCCATGGCTCTGTTGGAATCTGTTAATCTTTGCTGAAGGTCAATCACATTTTTCCAGATGTTAATTTTTTCCTTCTCTTTTTTTGATAAACGATTATGGCATAAATGGGAGACAATTTGTGCCAACCACGAAGAAAAGGCATATGCACTTTGTAATTTGGACAGGGCAACATACGCTTTTATAAAGGCTTCCTGAGAGACGTCTTCCGCTTCCATCCAATCGCCCAGCATTGCATAGGCATGCCGGAACACTTTCCCTTTATATACGGATATGAGTTGTTCAAAGGATTTCTTGTCTCCCCTTTTTGCTTGTTCTATTATTTGATACAGTTCCTGATCCACACAATCTCAACCCCCAATCATCGAAGCTCTATTCCTTTTTTTGAATAGCAATCTCCATCTGTCTCCATCGTTTAATCAGCCAATTTACCATTGGTTCCAGTCTTTCACTTTGCCATTTGATAAATCCTGTCCCAACCAAACCAGTTAATGCACCTCCCAGAATATCCAGAGGATAATGGGTTCCAACATACACTCTGCTGAAGCCAATAATTTGATCTATCCAAAAACTTTTCCCTGCCAGATTATTAATTTGTTGAAATAAAGAGTAATCCAAATTCATGCTATCATCAACCTTTCCACATCTATTATTAAAGGTTTTATCTAAAAAGACATCAATTGAGCTAAAAAAGTTCAAAAAAATTAGCCGTTACGGTTGTAACGGCTTTTTCTTTCTCTATTGTATTTCAACTATTCCACATCATAGCCTGCGTCTTCGATGGCGTTTTTGATTTCATCTACGTTTACCTTGCTGTCATCATAGTCAACGGTAACGTTCCTGTTTTCAAGATTAACATTGAAGGATTGAATTCCATTCACACCATTAAGCGCCCGTTCCACGGAACTTTTGCAATGACCTCATGTCATGCCGGGAACATTTAGAGTAATTTGACCCATATCACTCACCTCCCCGAAATGGTAGTTGGCACTTCAAGTTTGCCTTCTTCGAAAAACTCTTTCATCATATGTTTGGCATATCCGGCTGCCTGACCAAAAGTGATTTTGGCCGGCATGGGAGCTTCATTGGCATCCACCACGACATCTACGATGCAGGGCTTTTTTTGTATAACTGCTTGCTGCAATGACGGCAGCAATTCATCCGGTTTTTCGACCCGGTAACCGATGCCGCCGCAGATATCAGCAAATCGGGCAAAGTGGGGATTCTGCAAATCGGTGGCATATTCTGCGTTACCCATTACTTCTTGCTCATATTTGATCATGGCAATCTTATGGTTATTTAAAACAATGACCACAATGGGCAGATCATATTTTACCGCGGTAACGAAGTCATTCATTGTCATTCCAAAACCCCCATCCCCGCAAATCGCAAAAACCTGCTTGTCAGGATAGGCGATTTTTCCCGCGATGGCTCCCGGAAGTCCACACCCCAGTGTTGCCAGCCAGCTTGAAGTAATAAAATGCTGATGGGTCATCCGGAAATGACGGGCCATCCAAACGGTTACATTTCCCACGTCTACAGATAATATACTATCTTCATTTGCCACCTGTTGCAAGGCGGATATCACCACTTGAGGTTTAATCGGAACGGAAGGATCTGTTTCCTTCAGTCTTAATTTCGCCCACCATTTTTTCATGTTTTGCTGACACAATTGGAGAAAAGAACGGTCTTCCTGCCTTTCCAGCTGTTCGGTAAGCCAATTTAGCGTATGCTCTGCATCCCCTGCTAAGCCAATATTCACCGGATAACGCTTCCCAATCTGTGCCGGGTCAATATCAACCTGGATCGTCTTCACCTCTTTCGGTAAAAAGCCGGTAAAGGGAAACGATGTGCCAATCATGATCAGGGTATCTGCTTCCCGCACCGCATCATAGGCTGGCCTGGTGCCTATTAATCCAAGTCCTCCTAAACAAAAAGGATGTTCATCTGGAATAATCCCCTTTCCGGGTAAAGAAAGGATGATGGGGGCTGCGATCTTGTCCGCAAAGGATAATAACGATCCTCCCGCTCCCTTGGCTCCTTTTCCGGCGAGGATTACCGGTTTTTTCGCATGTTCAATCATTTGTTTCGCCTGAAGCAAATCGGTTTTTTGGGGAGCTATTTCAGACCTGACGAAGAAAGAGCTGGTGATTCGCGCTTCCCGTTCCACTTCAAATTTCGGAATATCATCCGGAATGACAAGTACCGATACTCCCCTCTTTGTATAAGCTACTCTGATTGCCTGATTCACGACAACAGGTAGCTGCTCTGCCGACATTACCCGTTGATTGTAAACCGCCACATCATCAAACAGCCGGTCCAGGTTTACCTCCTGAAAAAAATCAGAACCGAGAAGATCAGATTCCACTTGACCGGCAATGGCCAGAACAGGTACCTTATCCAGCTTGGCGTCATATAATCCGTTTAACAAATGAATGGCTCCGGGACCGGCAATTGCCATGCACACCCCAAGTTTTCCGGTTAATTTCGCATAGGATGCCGCTGCCAATGCGCCTGCCTCTTCGTGTCTTACCTGAATAAAGCGAATTTGTTCCCGTCTTTTTCTTAAAGGCTCAATGAGAGAATTAATAGAATCACCCGGCATCCCATAAATGTGATCCACTCCCCATTGAATAAGCAAGTCCACCAATGTTTCACCGGCCGTTTTTCCGAACATGAAACCCACTCCCTCTCTACGTGTTTACGCTTATTTTTCTCATGATAAAAGGAAAACATACGAAAAAGGATACCTGAATCAATCACAGGTATCCTTGAATCACTTTCTTTATTCATCCGGCTTTATTTTCAGCAAGCGTATGCCGTTCAGCGTAACCAGTATGGTCGCTCCGGTGTCTGCCAGGATAGCCAGCCACAACGTTAACCACCCCGGGAATACAAGAAAGGTAGCGATGGCTTTAATCCCCAACGAAAAGATGATATTCTGCTTAATGATCCTGAGTGCCGAACGGCTTAATCGGATCGTGAAGGGCAATTTGGACAAATCTTCCGCCATCAAGGCGATATCTGCCGTTTCCAGCGCCGTATCCGTACCTGCCCCTCCCATGGCAATACCGATTGTCGCCGTTGCAAGGGCAGGGGCATCGTTAATCCCATCGCCAACCATTCCAATTTTCTCATGTTTCTCCCGCAGCTCTTTCACGGCTGACACTTTATCTTCAGGAAGCAGTTCGGCCCGGAACTCATCTATGCCGACCTTTGCAGCAATCGCCCTTGCAGTGGCTTGGTTGTCTCCGGTCAGCATGATTGTCTTTTCAATCCCTGCCCGTTTCAGCTGTTTAATTGCTTCCCGGCTCGTCTCCCTGATTTCGTCCGCCACAGCAATAATCGCAATCATTTCTTTTTCCGTCCCCAGCATCATCGCTGTTTTTCCTTCGTGCTGCAAGCGGCTGATTTCTTCTTTCATGCCAACAGTCGAAATCCCTATTTCTTCGAAGAAGCGGGGACTTCCAATCAAATAAGTCTCCCCGTTTACTTGGGCTTTCGCCCCCTTGCCCATCACTGCTTGAAAATCATCTGCTTCCACCAGGGGAATCCCTTGTTTTTCCGCATGATTCACAATTGCATCTGCTAACGGGTGTTCGGAAAATTTCTCAATTCCTGCTGCCAGAGAAAGAATTTGTTCTTCATCTCTGCCCTGTAAAGAGATCACATCGGTAACCACCGGTTCCCCACGGGTTAGCGTACCGGTTTTGTCAAAAGCGATTGCCTTTAACGCTCCCGTATTTTCCAGATGCAAACCGCCTTTGATTAAAACCCCATTTCGGGCTGCGTTACCGATGGCGGAAACAATGGCAACCGGTGTTGAGACAACCAAGGCACAGGGACAGGCCACAATCAATAGAGCTAGAGCGTTATAGATCCATGGCTTCCATGGTTCACCAAATATAAGGGGGGGAACAAGGGCAATCAATACAGCCAATACCATCACCGACGGCGTATAGTATTTGGCGAATTTGTCAACAAAGGCTTGGGACGGCGCCCGTTGTTCCTGTGCATCCTCCACCATGGTAATAATCTTGGCAATGGTGGTATCCTCCACTAACTTCGTTACTTGAACTTCAATGGAACCGGATTGGTTGAGTGAACCGGCATATACCTCGTCTCCAACCCTCTTTTCAGCAGGTATCGATTCTCCGGTAATGGCCGATTGATTCACTGCCGTGCTGCCCTTCACCACCTCTCCATCCATGGCAATCTTTTCTCCGGGCTTAACAATCATGATATCGCCGATTTCAATTTCTTCTACAGGCAATACCATTTCTTCTCCATTCCGGCGAATGGCGGCGGTTTTCGGGGCGATATCCATTAGTCCGCGAATGGACTGCCTTGCCTTCTCGGCTGAATAATGCTCCAATACTTCACTGACACCAAATAAAAAGGCAACAACAGCCGCTTCTTCCCAGTATCCAATAGCAATGGCCCCGCCAACCGCTACGGTCATTAACGTATTCATGGTAAAGTTGAGGCGAAACAGATTGGGGATTCCTTTTTTAAAGTTTTCCCAGCCTCCCAAAACCGTTGCCAACAAAAACAAAGGGATGGAAAGAGAAGCAGAGGCAGTAAACAAATATTCTGCAGCAAAGGCCAAAAGCAAAAAGAATAAAGAAACGGCGGTCATCATCGATTGGCGATTCTTCTCCCAGTAACTGACTTCCTTCCCCTGACCTTTTTCGTCTTCCACCACCTTAATGCCTTCAAAAGCTCCCAGCTCTTCAATCTTTTCTTTACTCAACCTTGTTCCTTCTATGGTGATTTTCGATGCGGCGAAATTAACCCGTGCATCGGTAACACCAGGAACTTTTTTTACCATCTGCTCAAACTGAGCAGCACAATCCGCTCAAGTGATGCCGGAAAGCCGGATTACTTGTTTTACCTGATCCTTGTTCAAGTTCTTGATTGCAACACTCACAGGGACTGCTCCTTTCCCTTCAGCCCTAATGCTTCCTGAATCAAATGATGGACATGTTGGCTCTGCAGGCTGTAAAAAACCATTTTCCCTTCTTTCCGGTACTTGGCCAGCCCCATGTTCTTCAACAGCCGAAGATGATGAGAAGCCGTGGCATTTGTTGATCCAATAATGGTTGCTACATCACATACGCACAGTTCACTCTCCTGGCTGAGAGCGTAAATAATCTTAAGCCGGGTATCATCAGCCAAAGCTTTAAACAAAGGAGCCAGTCCTTCCGTTCTATGCAATTGCCTCTTTCGGCGTTCCACCCTCTGAGGGTCATAAATAAATGTTTCACATTCGTCATCGGCTCCGGGACTGCGATAAGCCACCTCAACATTTTCTTTATGCTTTATCCCTTCATCAGTCATAATATTTCACCCTTTCACCATGTTATTCAAACATTAAAAAAATCATTTGATTATACGTTTCTATTATGCGGATCTCCTTTAAAATTGTCAACAATTAAATATGCATTTGATTGTTTGATTTTATTAAAAATAATAAACCCCTGATGGATATTTTTCCAATCCTTCAGGAGTTTGCATTGTAAAGGAAACTTACCTCAGATGAAGTTTTATTAACATGCCCTCACCAATCGATTTTTCTGATCCTCTGCTACCTCAGAGCCTATTTCTGAGATATCGCTTTCACAGCAGGGGCATATCCACGTTGTCTGGATGGTTACTGAACTATATGAATCTTCCCCGCAATGAGGACAGGTTTTCACCATCATACTTATTTCCTCCTTCGTGTCTACTTATCTTTATTATCGGTTAGACATGATAAATGATTTAGATTTTTTCACACAATCTTATGTTTATTCTGAAGGAGGAAATTTAGAACTTTCTATATTTAAAAAGGTAAAGGGCTGAGAAAACTCAGCCCCAATCGTTCAAATTCAAATGAAGTTCATCTATTTCCTTTATGCACTACGGGTAACATGGCTGCCAATTTCTCTTGTTTTGGCTACCTTTATCACCTTCCACATATTCATGGAGAATACAATGGCTGCTAGAGTTACGATAGCACCTGAAACTCCCCGAACAATAAGATATGGACGAATGGCTTCACGAATCGTGTAGAAGTTTTCACCCGCCATGGCTCCTTCGACGAGACCGGCAATGGTGAGTGGGATGAACATACCGAGGAATCCAATCATGACCAACCAATAGTGAACATTGGCCAGCTTCTCGTCATAGCACTCACCCCAATAGGTTTGCACCATCCAGTAAGTGAAGGCAAACACTCCGAATGAGATAAATCCTAAAAGTGCCAAGTGAGCATGGCCGACAACCCACTGGGATCCGTGGACGAAATCATTGATAAAGCGGATCGATTGAGAAGACCCTTGGATACAGTTCATCACATAGAACACCATGGTTGCGACAACGAATTTTCCTGGAACACCCAGTGGTTTTTTGCTGTTGCGGATGCTGACAGTGATAATATAGAACCAGATAAAGGTCGGAATTAACATACCTACACTGGTCCATTCACCCATTAGTTTCCAGAATGTGTTTACCGGCGCATCCTGATAGAGCAAGTGATGAAGAACAGATGGTGGAATAAATATCGCAACCGCCCAGAAATGGACCTTACTTAATACTTCAGGATATGGCGGCTTTTCATTTTCTGTGCCTGTCATTTTAGGAATCATAAAGTAGAATATTCCCTGTAAGCCAAACATAAACCATCCATTTACCTCATTATGGGCAAATGTCCAGATGGCAAGGTTATCATAAACGCCTTTCCAAGGAATAAAGTTTGCCCAAACGAAGTTCAACCCCAAATATAGAACAGATAACAAAATAAAGTTTAATGCAGGTGAAAAGTGCGGAATATTTCCCTTAAATACCGTCATGAACACGTTAGCCGCAAAGATGACCCACACTACGGCGATGGCTACGTCCACCCACCAAACGGGTTCCAGATATTCGCGTCCGTCAATCTTACCGGCCAGAATGGTCACAGCAACTAAGGCAATTCCCACATGCATTAACCAATAATGAAGATTGCCCAAGGGTTTGCTAAATAAATCCCTGTCCACGATACGGGGAACAATGTAATAAATTGCACCCATTAAGGCCATGGATAACCAACCGAATATAATCGTCTGCAAATGAAGTGCCCTCATGGCTACGAAGTTAAAGAGGTCAGGGATCCACTCAGGTTTTACCAAATTAATACTCATGATGATACCAAATAAAGTGACCAGTATCAAATAAAAGGCACTGGTTAATAAAAACTTCTTCGCCACGTTATCGGCATTGGAAAACTTTAGTATGTCTGCCTTATTCACTTTTTCTCCCACCTTTACTCAGTATGATTAACGCTCAGCCGGTGTCTTAAAGCTGCTGAGCCAAGTCGCTAATGTTTTGATTTCATCGTCACTCAATTTCCCTTCATAGGAGGGCATAATTTGTGTTCCGCGACGAATAAACTGCTCAATGGCCTGCTCATTTAAACGTAACCCAACGGTATCCAACTCGGGACCCGTTACCTGCCCCTGCTGACCTCGGTAGCTATGGCAGGAAGTACAACCGGCTTGCTTAAATAATTTTGCACCGGCCACTTCCACCTCCGATGTTCCCCAATATGGAGAACCATGGTCGGCAGGAAGTCCGGCATCCACAGTAGTAAAAGCTGTTGCGAAAAAGAGAAGTAAAAGTACAACTCCGCCACCAACATAAATGATGAGGTTCTTCATCTTTAAAACCTTCCTTTCTTCTATCCTTCCTGAAATTCCATTTAATAAATACTATTTTTTCTAAACACCTCAATACACGTAGTAAACCGTTTTGGTTTGATCTACCTCCCTTCCACTGGAATCCACCAGTCTTAGTAGCATCGTGTATCTCCCCGATGGAAGAGTCCCCTTGGGGGAAATCGACACTTCCTGCTCCAGTTTGGTTAATGGCTGTACTTCAAAGAGTTGAGGGTTAATCTCAAAATGATTGGATTTTCCATCCCCATTAGGACTGGATCCATTTTCAACAGATTCCAACATGATTTTAAAATTCATAGTTGACTGAGTTCGATTTGTGATCTGAAGATCATAAAGAACACTTTCAGATGATGTAACTGTGGAAACTGCGGTATCCCCTTTCATTTTAATGGTGAGATCAACTCCGTCATCCAGCATCACACCCAAAAGCAAAATCGCTGTAAACAGGACAAAGATGGATCCCAATATTAATGTTTTACCATCAAATATAGAAGGTTTCTTCGACTCCGGTCCAATCGATTGAAATGCAAAGGACAAACTGTTTATTGACCCCTTTTCAATCCCCCGGGATGCCAATTTCTCTGCCTTAATGCCGCAGGCTGTGATACATTCTGCGCAGTTGATACAAGGGTCTTCCTTGGACAATTCCCTTGGTTTCAACCCCATTAGACAGGCTTGATCACACAAATTACAATCGATGCATTGGTTTGGGTCAAATACAATTCTTAAGGAAGTATTTTTTTTCGCCTTTTGTTGCATGATGCCATAAGGACACATGGATTGACAAAAACTATGCCTAATAACCAAAAGATCTATCAAACCAAAAACACTAAATTTCACACCAAGAACTAGAAACCAAATGGGGGGACCCAAATTAACCCAGGACCAGATCACCTTCGGTGCAACAAAATAGGAAACCAGTACAGTATAAAAGCCCCACATCAGAGGAAACACGATGAAAAACAACGAAATGATCTGAATTAAATGCTTAATTTTGGTCTTTTTGCTACGACTTTTTTTAAGCTTTCTCCATTTTTTTATGATGGAATCTCCAAGTTCTGACCAAAACGTCTGAAAACATAACCAACCACAAAAAATCCTACCAAAGTTTCTTGCAAATAATGCCAGAACAAGAATAGATAAAATAAATGCGATAAGAGCCAAATACAGCTGGTTAATAAAGAAATATTTCCCTAATATCACAAACCGGCTTTCTGCCATATCCAGACGAAAAAGATCAAGAATGGGCAGAAGCGTAATAAACATCAAGAACAGGACTTGGGTACCTCTTCGACTTCGCCTGATATTCTTTGCTGCCAATTTATCCACTCCTATCCCAAGATCTCCTTACACACTTTCTTCACACTTATAGTAATAAATTCATACGGGAACCAGAGTGACATATCTCACAAAATCTAAAATTATTCAAAATAATTTTCTATGACCATTTGCTTTTTTTTTAAAATATAATAGAGATGACAGAAAACGAATGAAGAAGGAGAATACTGGTGTACGGGTACATTATGTTTGGATTGGCACTCTTGGGAGGAGTCATTGGCGGGACATGGTTGGTGATATCCTTTTCTAGAATAGGAAAGGTGAAATGCATTGAATGTAAACAAACCTTTTCATCCTTTAAATCTTATGTCACTTGTCCCTACTGTGGGGAAAGGTTTGCCAAACGGAGGGGCAAAACATTTAAAGTGGTAAAATAAAAAGCCTACTGGATGGTCAACTTGACCACCCAATGGGCTTTTTTAATGGTTTACGATTCCTAAACGTTCGACGGTCTCGGAATAGTGGACACGCTCTTCTTCATTTCCCAAAAGAGCATATCGCATACTGTCTATCAACGCTTGCCAACTGGCCTCAATGATATTTTCAGATACCCCGACGGTGCTCCATTTTTCATCACCATTGGTGGATTCAATCAAAACGCGAACCTTTGACGCCGTTGCCTCATTTTCATCCAGAACGCGAACCTTATAATCTGAGAGATACATATTCTTAAGAGATGGAAAGAAAGATTCCAAAGCTTTGCGAAGAGCATTATCCAAGGCATTAACCGGACCGTTCCCTTCAGCAACGGTATGCACCACTTCTCCATCCACAGAAATTTTGATTATGGCTTCAGATTTAATTCCTCCGTTTTTCTCCTTTTCTACCAAGATCTTAAAGGATTCCAGAATAAAGATCTCCTTAATCTGATCCATGGATTCCCTGATTAAAAGCTCCAAAGAAGCATCTGCCCCTTCATATTGGTATCCCCGATGCTCCATTTCCTTAATTTTTTGGATTAATTTCTTGGTTGCGGGATCCTGTCTTTGAATATCTATTTTTAATTCCTTCGCCTTGAAGAGCAAGTTACTTTGTCCAGCCAATTCGGAAACCAAAACCCTTCTCTTATTACCTACTGCTTCAGGTGTAATATGCTCATAGGTTTCCGGATGCTTTAAAATGGCGCTTACATGCATTCCTCCTTTGTGGGCAAAGGCACTCCGTCCAACGAAGGGCTGGTTGTTGGGGGGAGTAATATTGGCAATTTCACTGACAAATCTCGAACGTTTCGTTAATCGGCTTAACTGGTCATCGTCAATACAGCGAAAGCCCATTTTCAACTGCAAATTGGGAATCACGGAACAAAGATTGGCATTGCCGCATCGTTCCCCATAACCGTTCATGGTTCCCTGAACCTGTCTGGCTCCTGCCTGTACGGCTGCCAAGGTATTGGCGACAGCCAGTTCCCCATCATTATGGCAATGAATCCCAACCGGTGTATCCATTTGCTCCACCACATGGGTCACAATAGCAGATATTTCGTGGGGCAAAGATCCGCCATTTGTATCACACAAGGTAATCCAATCGGCTCCCGCTTCTGAAGCTTTTTTTATCGCTTCCAAACTGTATGCCGCATTTCGTTTGTATCCATCAAAAAAATGCTCAGCATCAAAAATCACTTCCAGCCCATGACGCTTTAAAAATGAAACGGAATCATAGATCATTTGCAGGTTTTCTTCTAAAGTGGTCTGCAATGCATCGGTCACTTGAAAATCCCAAGTCTTGCCGAAAATGGCCACACTGGCAACACCGCTGTCCAGGATCATTTGAAGGTTTTGATCCTGGTCTGCTTTTATTCCCATTCTCCTTGTGCTTCCAAAAGCAGTAATCTTGGCATGATGAAATGTCAGTTCCTTTGCCCGGAGAAAGAATTCCATATCTTTGGGATTGCTCCCCGGCCAACCGCCTTCAATATAATGGAATCCCATTTTATCCAATTTTTTGGCAATCTTTAACTTATCGTCAACGGATAAGCTAACTCCTTCCCCCTGTGTTCCATCCCGAAGGGTCGTATCATAGATAAAGATCTGGTTCATTTTTCTCTCTCACCTATCCTCCAAAGACAATAATTTAATATTCCGAAAAAATATATATTGCCTAACAGTATATCACAGGATAGTGGAGCAATCCATAGAAAAAAGTTAATATTTTAGATTAATTTTAATTTATTTTCCCTTTTGAAAGGTAGACGATAAGATCTCCTAAAGTTCTGGCTTCTTCCTGATCATGGGTAACCAATATCACGGGAATCTTCCACTGCTGAATCAAACCTTTCAACTGAATCTGACACTCCTGCCGAATCCCATGATCAAGTGCGGAAAGGGGCTCATCCAGTAGCAAAATTTCCGGTTCCGTCATCAATGCCCTGGCCACAGCCACTCTTTGCTTCTCCCCTCCTGAAAGCTGATGGGGAAATCGGTCCATAAGGGGACCCAGTCTTAAAGTGTCGAGGATATTTTTTTGCCAACCCTCCAGCTTTTCCTTATTTCTCTTTTTCAAACCATAAAAAATATTGCTTTTTACACGCATATGGGGAAAAAGGGCATACTCCTGAAATACGTAGCCTACCCTTCTTTGCTGTGGCAACAGATGAATTCCCTGTTCCTTGGAATAAAGAGTCCGGGAATGGATTCTAATCATTCCGTCATCCAAAGAAATCAGGCCTGCGATCCCATTTAAAATCGTTGTTTTGCCAGACCCTGAAGGGCCAAATAGAACCAATACTTCACCTGGTTTAACGGTAAACTTCACATCGATTAAAAAGTTGGGAAGTTGTTTCTTCAAAGTTACTTGTAGCATATGCCTCACCCTTCTATGCGATGCCGATCCATGTTTCTTTTACTCCACCAATTCAGCCACATCATTGCGGCAAATCCCATAGAAATGATAATCATGACCCAGTACATGGCAAGGGCAGTACTTCCCCTTTCCACTGCAAAGTAAATAGCCAATGGAATCGTTTCGGTCTTTCCAGGGATAAAACCGGCAAACATGAGGGTAGCACCAAATTCACCCAATGCCCTGGCAAAGGTAAGAACCAACCCCGCCAATAAACCTGGCCAACCCAATGGAAAAGTAATGGTCCAAAATACCTTCCATTCCGAAGACCCCATGGTCCTCGCCGCATTCTCCAAATTGGTATCCACGGTTTTAAAAGCAGCAACCGCGCTTTGGTACATCAGGGGGAAAGAAACAACAATGGAAGCAATGACGGCTGCCCACCATGTAAAAACCAGTTGAATTCCAAACCATTCCCACAGCCATTTGCCTAACCATCCATTTTTGCCAAAAAGAAATAACAAACCGAAGCCAACCACTGTAGGCGGAAGAACCAGGGGAAGCATAAAAGTGGATTCCAAAACCATTTTTCCGGGAAAACTGCGATGTACCATTATTCTGGCTATAAAAACAGCTGTGATAAAAACAAAGGATGTGGCAATGGAAGCAATTTTGACTGAGAGGTATAAAGGGATCATTTCCATTCCATTCACATCCTTTTACGAAGACAATCTTTCGATCATCTGAAATCCATATTTTTTGAAAATTTCTAACGCCTGTTCTCCCAAAATAAATTGATAGAAATCTTTTGCTGCCTGTTGATTCACGCTATTTTTTAAAATCGACATCGTATAGAGGATAGGAGAATGGGCGGTTGAATCTATGGTAAACCCGATTTCAATTTCCTTTGACCGAATTACATCACTGGAGTATACAATGCCGGCTGCCACGTTACCAGATTCCACATAAGTAAGAACCTGTGTCACGTCCTTGGCAAAAACCAATTTATTTTGGATTTTATCCCATATCCCAATGGTTTTTAATGCTTCCATTCCATATTTACCGGCAGGCACATATTGAGGATCGCCCATGGCAATTTTGTTAACCAATGAAGTAGCCAAATCATCCCATTCAGTCATTTTTCCCTTTAGTTCTTTAGAAGTAACAAGCACTAATTCGTTAGATAAAATATCTGTCCTAGTTTCCTCAATGATCAGACCTTTTTTTTGCAGTCGGTCCATTTTTTCTTCATTAGCAGATATAAAGAGGTCTGCAGGGGCTCCCTGTTCAATCTGCTGTTGCAGTGTCCCTGAACCCCCAAAGTTAAAGTATACCTCTATGCCAGGGTTTAGTTTTTTGTAGGCATCTCCTATCTCCTGCAACGCATTTCCCAGACTGGCAGCAGCAGATACATAAAGCTTTACGGAAGTTTGTCCGGCTTTATTCCCATTTGAACAACCTGCAAATATAAGGAGAGTAGCAAGAACTACAAAGGAGAATATTATTTTTTTTAATAGTATTGGAATCTTCATTAAAAATCACTACTTTCTATAGATGCAGAACTAAAGATTCACACGTCCGCCAGTCGAGATCTACCAAGAAGTGATTCATGTCCGCTTCACCTACCATTATATGCATTCACTGTATAGAGCTCAATGTCCAATATATATCCCCAACTTTTTAGCACATTGAATCAATTCGTGTTCCATTGGGACATTTTTTAATTGCGAAGTCGCTTCTTTGAGTGAGATAGATGTGATCGCCCCTGATTGCATAACAGGAACGTTTCCATATCTCCTATCCAACACTAAATCAAGGGCTTTTATTCCATATTGGGTGGCTAAAATCCGGTCATAAGCTATGGGGCTCCCTCCCCTTTGCAAGTGTCCAAGGACGAGGGATCGAGATTCGGTTTTCCCTGTATCCTCAATCATTTTGGCTAGTATCTGACCAATCCCCCCTAATCGGATGGGATCGGATCTTCCTTCTTCTATATCCTGAGTAACCCAATGACCATCGGGAAGTTTCACTCCTTCAGCAACGACAATCATACTAAAGGATTTGCCTAGTTTTTTCCTGTATTCAATGGCTTGGATGATCTCATCTAAGGACCATTTTCTTTCGGGAATCAGAATAATATCGGCCCCACCTGCCATACCGCTGTATAAGGCGATCCATCCGGCATATCGGCCCATGACCTCCAAAATCATCACCCGGTGATGTGATTCAGCTGTTGAGTGAAGTTTATCCAAAGCATCGGTAGCCGTTTGTACGGCCGTTTGAAAGCCAAAGGTCCAATCGGTTGCAGACAAATCATTGTCAATGGTTTTTGGGACACCGACAATAGGAACGCCCAATTCGTAAAGTTCTTTGGCAATTGATAGTGTGCCATCACCGCCAATGGCAATCAGCGCTTCCACATCCATCTCCTCAAGAGTTTTTATAATTTGGGGAGATACATCTTTATACTCTATTCCCTTTTCCGTCCTTACAGGATATTTAAAGGGGTTGTCTCGATTGTTTGTTCCCAGGATGGTTCCGCCGCGATGCAGAAGCCCGGATCCAACCTCATCATCCATGATCATAAAATCCCTTTGAATCACTCCAGAAAAACCGTTTCGAAACCCGATCAACTTCAAATGATGCTGTTTTCCCGCCTTGTAAACTGCCCGTATCACCGCATTTAAACCGGGAGCATCGCCCCCTCCCGTTAAAATGCCAATTCTTCTTCCATTCAAATCAATCCCTCCGTCCATTTTCGAATGAATAAAATCTTCAGTTTACTGTACAGGGGGATCAGGAATAGGTCCGGTGGGATTGGTTGGATCCGGAACGCCAGTATCTGTTTCTGGCGGTGTTATGATTTGTCCCGCATCTTGCTGACCTGTCCCCTGTTGTTCTGAACTGGTTTGTGTATTTTCTCCGGGTTGAGATGTTCCAGACTGGTTTCCATCGGGATGCGTTGAATTTAATTGAGTTGGATCTTCAGGCTGATTCACAGTTCCATCTGGGGACGGTCCAGCTCCATTCGGATTTTCCCCACCTGAATCTCCTTCACCCGGATTTTCTCCATCCTGGATTTTTGCTTCATTGGAATTCCCCTGGATATTCCCCTCTTGTTGGTTTTCTTGTCCATTCTCAGTTTGGGCAGAGGTTGAGCCAGTATTCCCTTCTGTCTGTTCCTGATGGGAAGGTTGAGGAGGTGCGGGTTTCCTTGGTTCGACGATAGTGGCACTGTCATCTAATTCATCCACTTTTGTCGGATCAATGTTCATTTCCCGTTGCAAAATAATTCGAACATTGTCAAGTTTCTCCTTTGAGAGAATGGTAAATGCTGACGCACTATCCCAATGCCCTCCGGTTTCCAAACTTTGGATTTGTGAAGAGTCCAGGGAGCGAAAGTCCATGATGATTCCCTTGATTTGACTTTTTGACAAATCTGTTCGGATATGGTCCCCTGCTACATCCATCACTCCAAAGAAGCTGGCAAATCCGCTGAATGACTTCATTTTATCCACTGCAGCTTTAACCACTTCCTTCTGGCGTCGGTTTCTGTCAAAATCGCTGGAGTAAAAATTGGGACCACGGTTATCCAGGCGATGCCTTACATATCCTAAAGCCTGCTCTCCATTTAACGTTTGCAATCCCGGTTCAAGATCAATCCGTGTGCCATCTGTAGGATCGGTATATTTCATGCTTTTATCTACATTGATTTTTACTCCGCCAAGCTTATCGATCACAGCCATAAACCCTTGGAAATCAACGGTCACATAGTGCTGTATCGGTATACCCAGCATTCTTTCCAATGTTTTCTTCAGCAAAGTGATTCCTGTTTGTTCCACAGGTTTTCCGGCTTTTTCAGCTTCTCTTCTTTCCAGTTCCCCCTTGGCATAAACCCCGTTTATTTTAGAATATCCCTTATATCCCGGAACCTTGACCTTGGTATCTCTGGGGAGAGAAACAAGGGTTACCTGTTTATTTTTTGGATTTAATACGGCAACCATGATCACATCTGTATTTAAGGAGCCTGTCTCTGGTCGCGTATCCTTACCTATTATCAAAAGGGAAATCGATTCCTCTGAAGTATATTCCTTCTCAATGGGCTGGTCGATGACAACGGCGGCCTCTTCGGTGGTGATTTTTCCGATAAACCGTTCTACTTGCCACCAGATGATACCTCCTGCACCGATCAAAAGTAAAATGAGAAACATGCTGATCCATTTTAAGTTAGTGAATCTCCTCTTTTTCCTTCTGAGTCTTTTATCAGAGTTATATGTATTCATGTTTGTTGTTTCCTCCACGAACGATCCAGTTTCTTCTAAAGAAAATAAAAACTTTTCTATCTCATCTTACTCTCAATTTCAAAAAAATCAAATGGGGAAAAATGAAAATAGAGCCGGTTTTCACCAGCCCCTCTTCATCTTAAAGAAGTGGGTTCCATCCAGATAAACCCCGCTTACAATTTCTCTATTTTTACAGCACACGCCTTGTATTCTGCAGTTCCGGCTACCGGATCAAAGGCATCAATGGTCAAAACATTGGTTGGAACCTCATTAAAATGAAAGGACATAAAGACCAGCCCCTCTGGGACTTGATCTGTAATCTTAACCTTTACCTTAACGGTTCCCCTTCTTGATGTCACCTGTACCCAATCTCCTGCTTCAACACCCATCCTTGCCGCATCTGTCTCATTCATATCCACAGTTTCATCCGTTTGTTTCAGCTTCACACCATCCGCGTAATAGGAAGTTTGTGTATGGGTATTGTACGATTCATATCGTCTTCCTGTCGTTAACAGGAAGGGAAATTCCTGATCCGGGAGCTCCTTAGGCGGAACATAGTCAACCGGCTTAAAAGGAGCTTTGGGTCCATAAAATACTTCTTGTTGGAAACGGTCATGGAGATATTTAGTACCCGGATGATCTTCAGTCGGGCATGGATATTGAAGACCGCCTTCCTGATCCAGGCGGGAATAACTGATACCTCCATATACCTCCGGCACCAATCGGCGTACTTCATTCCAAATTTCCTCGGCAGAGGAGTAACTCATTGGATATCCCATCAAAGTAGATAATTCACAAATGACTTGCCAATCTTCCTTTACATCAAACACTGGTTCTACAGCCTTTCTGACCCTTTGAATTCTTCGTTCCGTGTTGGTAAATGTCCCATCCACTTCTGCCCATGATTTCACCGGCAATACCACATCAGCCAATTCGGCAGTTTGGGTCATAAAAATATCCTGAACCACTAAAAAGTCCAGATTTTCAAACAGTTTTCTGGTTTTATTGGCATGGACGTCAGAAACGACGGGATTTTCACCCACGACATAAAGACAGCGTATTTCCCCAGTTTCCATTGCTTCGAGGACTTGGGTTTGGTTTTTCCCTGGTTTGGATGGAAGGGAAACACCCCATTCCGCTTCAAAACGTGCCCTAACTTGGGGATCGGTGATTTTTTGATGACCCGTAAACACATTGGGTAAGCACCCCATATCCCCTGCTCCCTGGACATTGTTTTGTCCCCGCAAGGGATTAATTCCAGCAAAAGGTTTCCCTATGTTTCCTGTCAAAAGCATTAAATTTAACAGGGCGAATACATTGTTTACGCCATGATGATGTTCCGTAATTCCAAGGGTATAAGCAATGGCTGCATTTTTCGCCTTCGCATATACTCTGGCAGATTCTCGAATCAACTCTGCCGGAACGCCGGTAATCGTTTCTGCATATTCAGGAGTATATCTTTTCACCTGTTCCTTTAGGGCTTCAAAATTGGTTGTGGTTCTCTCAATAAATGCTTGATCATGTAATGATTCATCAATAATCACATGGGCCATGGCATTTAGTAAAGCAATATCCGTTCCCACACGAATTTGAAGATGGGTGTGGGCAAACTTCGTCATATCAATCTTTCTGGGGTCCACCACAATCAGCTTCATTCCGTTTTTTACGCCTTTTTTAATTTTGTTGGCGATGATGGGGTGGGCCTCTGAGGTATTTGAGCCCAACAATAAGAGCACTTCACCGCTTTCCAATTCATCCAGAGAATTTGTTGGGGCACCTGAACCTAAAACCGCTGCCAAACTGGCAACGCTGGGAGCGTGTCAAGTTCTGTTGCACCCGTCAATGTTATTGTTTCCGATGACGGTTCGCAAGAACTTTTGTAATACAAAATTGGTTTCATTGGTTGCTCTGGAGCAGGCAAATATGGCAAAGGCTTCAGGACTGTATTTAGCCTTTATTTTATTAAATTGATTGATAATCACCTGAAACGCCTCATCCCAAGAAGTGGGAACCAAAACCCCATTTTTCCGAATCATGGGAGTCTTTAAACGCCGATCACTTTTTACATATTTATAGGCAAACGATCCCTTTACACAGGTTTGCCCTTTGTTGACTGGCGCTTCCCTATCTCCCCTCACCCTGATAATATCATTATTTTCCACTTCAAGGGTTAAACCGCATCCTGTTCCACAATAGCTGCATACGGTTTGAACATCGGTCATTCATTTCACCTCCCCCAATATTTCCCCTTCATTATATCATAGATATTTTTTACTTTTCACTTGTATGTTTTGTATAATGAATTTTGATAGGAGTGGGTCTTTGATGAAACATTTTTCACTAGAAAAACACGAAAAAAAACAAATGACGAAAATTCATTTGTCCGGAAAAAAAGAATCTTGTGAGGATTTTGTTGTAAAGGAATATCCTTTAACGATTTATATTCATGAACAGGAAATTGCCACGTTGGTGTGCTCCCCGAATCATATGGATGAATTAATCATCGGATTTCTTGCGGGGGAAGGGATGATTTCTGACCGGGAAGATATACAGGATTTATCCATTAATGATAAACAAGGACAAGCATATCTCACATTAGCTCAACTAAAAGGCTTTTCCCGGGAAATGATCAATAAGCGAATCCTTTCCTCCTGCTGTGGAAAAAGCAGAGCCTCCTTCTATTTCTTCAATGACTCCAGAACCGCCAAAAGAGTATCCAGTTCTATTACCCTAGAGTATAAGCAGTGTTTTTATTTGATGGAACAATTGCAATCACAGTCTCTGGAATTTCTCCAAACTGGCGGAGTTCATAATGCGGCACTGGCTTCACCAAAAGAATTGATCCTATCCAGATATGATATTGGACGGCATAATGCCCTGGATAAACTATTTGGCTATGCCCTTAAGGAACAACTTGATTTGAAAGATAAAATAATCGTTTTCAGCGGGCGCATCTCTTCGGAGATCTTGTTAAAGGTTTCTAAAATGGGAATCGGGATATTGCTTTCCAAATCTGCGCCAACCAGTCTTGCCCTAGATATGGCCCATGACCTGGGAATTACCACCGTCGGTTTTATCCGCAGAGGTCAGATGAATGTTTATACTCATCCCCATCGGATCATTGGACTGTAGATCTGAGTTTCTTATAAAGGGGAACTTACTTTAGGTGGAGTTTTTTCCTTTTTATTCGGTGAAATATCCCTGTATATTGATTTTACATCACAATAATCGTTATGCCATCGGAATTATCTCCGATGGCATTTCATCATCTATACATCTTGGAATACAGAAGCCAATAAAGCCGCCACCTCAGTAGGAGGAATTTTACTGATCACCGGATGTTGATCTCCATCAATATAGGAAAGAATCACTGGGAAGTTCCTTCCCTTTATACTTGAAAAGGGTGAGAGTTCCTTTGCTATGGTCCACATTCCATTGCCCTCATCCATCTTCTGTAGTTGGAGAACAGCTTTATTTAAAGGTTCATATCCGTAGTAATAGCCATTGGTACTGCCTTTGAACTGAAAACCGGGAGCTCTCCATGAATTGGGAGTTTCCGCCCACATATATCCTGGGTACCAGAGGTCGTAATACCAACCCTCTTTATCTTCAACGGAGAGGAATTGTACTTTTTCCTTATCCCATTTATTTCGTGCCTGGGGCCATAACCATAGCTTATCTGACAACAAATCGTTAAAGAGTGGAATGGTAATGGCCTTCTCCAGATTTTTCTCAGAAAGACTTCTTGGAATATGGTAATGCACAAATCTCTCATGATACACCTTTCGTTCAATTTCCCCTGATTCAATTCGTTGAACTGACTGAAGTAAAGCTTCGATCCCTTTCTTAATTGGAGGATTTTCACCCTGCACCCCTTCGATCAGCGCGAAAACTTGTCCAAAACATTTCTTATAAATCTCTTTAATATCCACTTTTTTATCATGCAGCTCATTCATCAATAATGTTAATCCTTGAAACAATATCTGTGCTGGTTTTCCTCCCCAAGCGAAAAAATCCCCCATTTCTGCAGCCTGTACAATCGTTTCTCTATTCTTTAAAGCAAAATCACTGTGAACCAAGGTAAAAATGGATAACACCCCATCCACATCAAGGTGGTTATTAATCGCTAAATCCCATTCCTCCATTGATTCTCTTTCAATAAAGTTCATGCAAATTTCCGTTGATGTATCTGCCTTATATATAGCAGGTGTCCGGTTGGGTATCCAATGGCTTAATTCCATGTCCACGTCCTGCCGGTATGTTAAATCTGCCGAGCCATCAGCAAAAATGGTTCTTCTGCTGGATGGCCTTTTTTCTTCACTTCCTATAATATAAAAATTGGGAATCATCCATTCTCATTCCTTTCCATCAATTGATTATATCCTACCATTAATCATTAGATCCATCTTGTTTACAACCATTCAATAATGTGCAATTCATCTATCTTTTCCCCATAAATCTTTATAATTTAAACCCTTTCACCCTTTTGTTGAATTATAATAGAGAGAAAAAAGGAGGGTAAAAATTCATGTGGCTAAAATTATCTGAAGAAATTGAAAAATATGTGCGACCGGATACTTTCCCTTTGGGAATTCGAGTGCTGGATAAGGGAGAATCTGTTCCCGATAAAACCAAACGGCCCGCCAAAGATTTTGGCGTTCGCATCAGTATATGTCAGGGCATCACCATGTCCCGCCGCTATGGATGGACACTGGCCATGGGCGGTGAAGATTTATCCTGTCCCATTGCCAAGGTTGCCTTTGGATTTGAGGAGAATCTTCCTTTTTATTCGGAAGGAAATCTTGCCTGCGGAATGTATGCAGAAAATATGGAAGCGGCCAAAAAAACTGAAGAAGATGTCCCTAAATTTTTAGATGATGAAAGCGGAATAATCCTTGTCGGACCACTTTCAAGAATATCCTTTGAACCTGAAACGGTTCTCGTTTACGGAAATTCTGCCCAAGTCATGAGAATGGTTGCAGCAGCGTTATACAAAAGGGGAGGTTCCATTACCTCCAGCTTTTCAGCCAGGGCAGATTGTGCCGACATCATTATCCGTACGAAACAAACCAATGAACCCCAGGTGATCCTACCCTGTTACGGAGACCGGGTATTTGGACAAACCCATGATCATGAGATGGCCTTTACCCTTCCATTTAACCGGTCCCAAGAGTTTATCGATGGATTGTCAGGAACCCAAAAAGGAGGAGTTCGTTATCCAATTCCCACTTTCCTTCAGTATCAAGCAAAATTCCCCCCATCCTATGAGAAATTAAATCAAATGTGGAATCATTCTTAGACCTCTACACCAACGATGCCATCGTAATTTTATTTCGATGGCATTTTTTATATCTTTTTCACTTCGAAAAAATATATCTCATTTTCACCAAAAGTATTGTAGCCTATTCTTATAATGTGCTATACTTTTTCATATTAACATGATCAATTAAAGTGACTAATTGAATGAATAAGTGAGGGAAGGATAGGAGAATTATGGAAACCAAAATAGGGAAAATCCAGTTAAATGACGTACTAAATGGGGAACAGGTACATTTTAATCTTTCTGTAGCTAAACTCGTTGAGAATTCCTTAAGACGTCATGAGGGCGTTCTCACATCAAACGGCGCCATTCGGACAACAACAGGAAAATATACTGGCCGTTCACCAAAGGACAAGTTTATTGTAGATGAGGCAAGTGTCCACGATAAAATTGCCTGGGGATCTGTAAACCAGCCTATTTCTCCAGAGAAATTTGAAAATCTGTATCAAAAAGTGTTGGAATACTTGAAAGGCAAAGAACTGTTTGTTTTTGACGGATTTGCAGGGGCTGATCCAGCTTATCGTTTGCCCATTCGTGTAGTCAATCAATACGCTTGGCATAATTTATTTGTTCATCAGCTTTTTATCCGTCCAACAAAAGAGGAGCTTGCTCAACATGAACCGCAATTTACCGTCATCAGTGCCCCCGAATTTCAGGCTGATCCGGAAATGGATGGAACCAATTCTGAAGCATTCATTATCATCAGCTTTGAAAAAAGAGTGATTCTCATTGGCGGAACCCAGTATGCCGGAGAAATGAAAAAATCTATCTTTAGCGTGATGAATTATCTTCTTCCTGAACAAGGCGTACTATCCATGCACTGCTCTGCAAACATCGGGAAAGAAGGTGATGTTGCCCTCTTCTTCGGGCTTTCCGGCACAGGAAAAACTACTCTTTCCGCTGATCCTGACCGAAATTTAATCGGGGATGATGAGCACGGCTGGTCAAATGATGGTGTCTTCAACATTGAAGGCGGATGCTATGCCAAGTGCATCAATCTGTCGGAGGAAAAAGAACCACAAATTTGGAATGCCATTAAATTTGGATCTGTTCTTGAAAATGTGGTGATTGATAAAAATACCGGAATTGCTGATTATAATGATGATTCATTAACAGAAAATACCCGTGCGGCTTATCCTGTTGAATACATTCCTGGAGCCGTCATTCCAGGGATAGGAGGACATCCCAAGGTTGTTGTTTTTCTGACAGCTGATGCCTTCGGCGTATTGCCTCCCATTGCAAAACTAACCAAAGAGCAGGCCATGTATCATTTCTTATCCGGATATACCAGTAAATTAGCAGGAACAGAAAGAGGGGTAACAGAACCTGAGGCTACTTTCTCCACTTGCTTTGGTGCACCTTTCCTTCCACTACCTCCCAGCGTATATGCCGAAATGCTTGGAGATAAAATTACCCAGCATGATGCAAGGGTATACTTGGTAAATACTGGTTGGTCTGGAGGCCCTTACGGCATAGGGAATAGAATGAATCTGCCTTATACAAGAGCCATGGTTACTGCAGCCCTTAACGGTACCCTTGAAGAAGCCAACTTTACACCCGATCCTGTCTTTGGTGTGCTGGTTCCTGACTGCTGCCCAGGAGTTCCCAGTGAAGTGCTTCAACCGCGCAACACTTGGGCTGATAAGGAAGCATATGATCAACAGGCCAGGGATTTGGCAGCCCGGTTTGTGAAGAATTTCGCTAAATTTGATGGTGTTTCAGAAGAAATCAAAGCTGCAGGACCGAAAGTTAAATAAATTATACCTATATATAGGTTGTATCCATATATAATGAAAAAAAGGGTGGTTTCTTCCACCCTTTTTCTTTATTGTTTATCCTATTTTAACTTGTAAAATAAAAGAATTCTGCTCCAGAATTCACAGTTCAGTTTTAAACTGAATCTATCGAAAATTATTATTCCTGATCTAATCAATATGTTCTTTCTTACTTCTTACTTCCAGCATGGTAAGCATACTCAATCCTCTCAGCCAAGGTAGGATGGGTATACATATAGATTTTTACCATCCAGGGGGGATTGGGATAGGAGGCATTTACTTTCGCTAATTTTTGGTATGTTGAAATGGCCACGTCCGGATCATTTAGCATCTCCAAAGCATAGACATCAGCTGACTGTTCAATACTTCTTGAGATCACGTTATTGATCGGTAAAGCAGCAAAAGACAGGGTGTAGAATAGCAGAAGAATAACGGGCAGAGAGCTTAATTCTTTCATGGAAAATACGTTCCATCGTCTTCCCCATTGACGAATAACCCTAGGTAAAAGAAAGGAGAGTATCCATAAGAAAAAAGCAATGCCAAATAGTCCCAATACTAATCCCAAATACACATGCTTTTTTACATAATGACCCATTTCATGGGCCATCACATGAAGAACTTCATTCTCATTCATTCTTTTCAGCAGCGTATCCCATAATACAATCCTGGCATTGGCACCAATTCCATTCACATAGGCATTAATTTGGTTTGTTTTCTTTGACATATCCACTTCATAGACATCCTTGGCTGGGATATCTGCACGATCTGCCAATGCTAAAATCTTTGCTTTCAATTCTTCATTCTGAATGGGTTTAAATTGGTTAAACAGGGGGTCAATTACTACCGGCTGGATAAAAATAAGAAAAACGGCAACAGGAATAGAGACCAACCACACCCAGATCCACCAGGTCCGTTCCTTCTTTCTAATTAAAAGATAGAAAAGCCAAACTAGAGGCATGATGATGATTAAGCCAATCCCTAGATTCTTCAGGTTATCCAATAGCCACTCCTCTAAGGGCTGAGTGGTTAGGCCAAATCTTTTCCCCCATAGGTAAGCCAAATATCCCAGCGGCAGGTCAAAAAGAAAGATCACGCCAAAGAGAAATACAGAAAAGAAGGCAGCTTGGAAAACAAACCGGGCGGACATTCTCTCGGCCAACCTTTGCAGGTATTTAGCCATTCCAGTCATCAAGATAAATAGAAGAACCAACCAGGTATAGGCATGACCAATGAAAAACAAGGCATATTTCCCTTTGGAATAAGCAATAGACTTATTCAGCTGCTCCTCAGACATAAATGTAGCAGGGTTTGCAGGGGGCGGATAAAGGGAAGGATCAGGACTTTTGCTGTATAGAGCCGATAAAAGACCAACCATCACGATCAAAAACAGGAGATAAAGTCCCCATTTGAACCATCCAATCCTCATTTTTTTCTCTCCAAGTCAATATTTTTTACCAACAACAGCGTGAATACTTCAAGGTCAGATCATTTGCCAATTCACTTTAAAATTCTTCATCCAAAGGAATGACAGGATCATGTTCACCGGCCAATATTAAACAGGAAATCATTGAAAGCCTTTTGCACCATTAGTACAAAAGGCGTTTATTGTGATGAATCGTATTTTATGGGGAATTTCTACTTTTTTAATGCTTTCATTTCCTCGATGATCAATTGTCCCATTTCTACGGTCCCTTTGACTTCATCTCCAGTTGAGGCAATATCCCCGGTACGATATCCTTTTTCTAGAACCGATTTAACCGCCAATTCAATTAGATCAGCCTCTACCTTCAGTCCTAAACTGTACTTTAACATCATCGCTACAGAAAGGATTGTGGCAATAGGGTTGGCTATTCCCTGGCCAGCGATATCTGGAGCAGAACCATGAACCGGTTCATATAATCCAAAGGTTCCTTCTCCCAGGCTGGCAGAAGCAAGCATTCCAATGGAGCCGGTAAGCATAGCAGCTTCATCGCTCAGAATATCACCAAACAAATTCTCGGTTACGATCACATCAAAATGCTTTGGAGTACGAATCAGCTGCATGGCACAAGCATCGACCAGTACATGCTCCAACTCCACATCCGGGTACTCCTTTGCTACGCGGATCACCACTTCTCTCCAAAGACGGGAACTCTCCATCACATTGGCCTTATCAACAGATGTTACCTTATTCCTTCTTAAGCGAGCCAATCGGAATGCTGTGTGGGCAATCCTTTCGATTTCCTTTTCGTTATAATGAAGGGTATCGACAGCCTCAGCCACTCCGTTTACTTCCCGGCGTTCTTTATGGCCGAAATAGATCCCTCCAGTTAACTCCCTTACCACCAGCAAATCTACTCCGCTAATCACTTCCGGCTTTAATGTTGAAGCATCGACCAGGCTCTCAAAGGCGGTGGCAGGACGTAAATTAGCATATAATCCCAACTTTTTGCGAATACCCAATAATCCTGCCTCTGGACGTAAGTGTCCAGGATTCTGATCCCACTTTGGTCCACCCACAGCCCCCAGGAGAACAGCATCAGATGCCTGGCAGGATGCTACGGTTTCATCTGGCAATGGAATCCCCGTTTGATCCAGGGAAATGCCACCAATTAAAGCTTCCTTTATTTCAAAATGATGATGATATAGTTCTTCAATCGCCTTTAAAACCTTAACACCTTCAGCTACAATTTCAGGTCCTATTCCATCTCCTGGAAGAATGGTAATACGAAAATTAGCCATAATATTTACCCCCTTTTACCACGTCTGACCTCGGCAAATTCTTTGATATGAAAATACCTTTTCATATCAATTTGTGACCCGTAGGGTCATGGATGTTTAGTTTCATACGACAATTATCCGGCAGAAATGCTGATATTCCCGGTTATCTCCAGCTCATCCTTTATATCGCCCCGTCGGGCTACAATTTTGTTAATAGCATCAATATATGCCTTGGCACTTGCTTCCAAAACGTCGGTGCTTACGCCCCGCCCCTGAACCGTGATTCCATTCTGACGAAGGCGAACATATACTTCCCCCAAGGCATCGGTACCATCAGTAACAGAAGCAATTTTATAATCCAATAGTTCAACCGACTCTTGGGTTGCCCTTTCAATGGCTTTATAAATAGAATCAACTGAGCCATTTCCGGTGGCTGCTTCTTCCTTTGCTTCCCTTCCTAAATAGGAGACTTTCACCGTTGCAGTAGGAACGGAAAGGCTACCATAGGAAACTTGAACATAATCTAATGAATAAGTGGTTGGCACATCCACCAAACGTTCTTCCACCAGTGCCATAATATCCTCATCTGTCACATTTTTCTTTCGATCTGCTAAATCCTTAAACTTTACAAACAACTTATCGACTTGCTCTACCGTTAAGTCATAGCCCAATTCCACCAGCTTATCCTTAAAGGCATGCCGGCCCGAGTGTTTTCCTAGCACCAACTTATTGGAAGAAAATCCTACCGTTTCAGGCCTGATAATCTCATAGGTGGTTTGTTCTTTTAACACCCCATCTTGGTGAATTCCAGATTCATGGGCGAAAGCGTTAGCTCCCACCACCGCCTTATTTCCGGGAACGATCATACCTGTCAGACGGCTGACCAGACGACTGGTTCTGGCAATTTCCTTAAGATTTAAACCCGTTGTCGCTTGGTAGAAATCTTTTCTGGTCTCAAGGGCTAAAGCCACCTCTTCAATGGCAGCATTTCCAGCCCGTTCACCAATTCCGTTTATTGTTCCTTCAATAACGGTTACCCCTGCCTGAATAGCCGCTAAACTATTTGCTACCGCCAATCCCAAATCATCATGACAGTGAGCACTCAGATCAATAGTTTCTATGCCGGGCACTCTTTGACGCAATTGAACAAAAATATCTGCAAATTCGGTAGGAGTTTTATACCCGACGGTATCTGGAATATTAAGTCTTGTGGCTCCAGCCTTAATCACCCTTTCTGTCACTTCACACAGAAAATCAATTTCAGTTCGTCCTGCATCCTCTGGGGAAAATTCAATTTCACTCATGTATTTTTTTGCATATCTTACGGCAGCTTCTGCTTGTCTTAAAACTTCTTCCTTACTCATCCTTAATTTATATTGGCGATGAATGGGGGATGTAGCAAGAAATACGTGAATACATGGATTTTCCGCCCCTTTTAATGCCTCCCATGCTCTGTCAATATCTTTTTCAACAGATCTTGAAAGACTAACCACCGTACAATTTTTAATTTTATTTGCGACAGCCTGAACAGATTGAAAATCACCGGGGGAAGAAGCAGCAAATCCTGCCTCTATCAGATCAACACCCAGCCGTTCCAACTGAAGGGCAATCTCCACCTTTTCATTGGTGCTCAGGTTGACTCCAGGGGATTGTTCCCCGTCTCTTAACGTGGTGTCAAAAATTTTTATCTTCCGCATTCCTTACACCTCCCGTAATTACCTCTCACTTTTTAATCCATGCCATCAATTCTCTTAACTGGCTGCCAACCTGTTCAATGGGATGTTCCGCTTCATTTCTGCGGCGTGCGTTAAAATATGGACGATTTGCCTGGTTCTCCAGAATCCAATTACGAGCAAACGTACCATCCTGAATTTCTTTTAATACTTTTCTCATTTCTTTACGGGTTTCTTCTGTAATCAACCTAGGTCCTGTTACGTAATCTCCATATTCTGCTGTATCACTGATAGAGTAACGCATATTGGCCATTCCGCCTTCATACATCAGATCTACAATCAGTTTTAATTCATGTAGACATTCAAAATAGGCGATTTCAGGCTGATACCCTGCTTCTGTTAAAGTGTCAAATCCAGCCTTCACTAATGCGGTTACCCCACCGCAAAGAACCGATTGCTCTCCAAACAAATCTGTTTCCGTTTCCTCTTTAAATGTGGTTTCGATTACCCCTGCTCGGGTACAGCCGATTCCACTGGCATAGGCTAAACCCACTTCCTTAGCTTTTCCAGTTGCGTCTTGATGAATAGCCAACAATCCTGGAACACCAAATCCTTCAACATAGGTACGTCTAACAAGGTGTCCGGGGCTTTTTGGCGCTACCATAATGACATCAACGGAATTTGGGGGAACAATTTGCCCAAAATGAACGTTAAATCCATGAGAAAAAAGAAGGGCAGATCCGTCTTTAAGATTTGGAGCAATTTGCTCCCTGTATACTTTAGCTTGAGTCTCATCAGGCATCAAAATTTGAACGACATCGGCTTGGGCCACCGCTTCTTCCACGGTATAAACCTCAAAACCATCTTTTTCTGCCTGCTGCCAGGAGCGTCCCTGACGCAATCCAATGACTACTTTTATTCCGCTATCCCTTAGATTCTGGGCTTGGGCATGACCTTGACTTCCATAACCTATAACTGCAACGGTTTTTCCTTGGATCGCACCTCTGTTCACATCTTTTTCATAGTACATAACTGCCATTGTTATTCCTCCTTAAGTTTCAATAATTTATAAAAAATTAGTTTGCGATTTTGGCGGCAAGTGAGGTCCCCCTCATCATTGCGGTTACCCCTGTTCGGCTTAATTCCTTGATACCATAAGGACGAAGCAGTTCAATAAGGGCATCAATTTTTCCGGAATCACCGGTAGCTTGAATGACTAAAGTGTTTGGACCAACATCCACGATGGATGCACGAAAAGGTTCCACAATGCCAGAAATTTCACTGCGATTCGCTGCGTTTGCTCCAACTTTGATCAGGGCAAGTTCCCGTGCTACCATCGGATTGGCGCTTAAATGCTGCACTTTAATCACATCAACCAGTTTATGGAGCTGCTTCATCACCTGCTCCAATATTTTCTCATCCCCAGTGGTAACAATGATCATCCGGGAAAGCCCAGCTTCTTCTGATCGTCCAACAGTGATACTGTCTATGTTAAAACCCCTTTGCCCCAGTAAAATAGCCACTCTGGCCAAAACACCAGGCTGATCATTTACTAATACCGAGATGGTATGTTTATTCATTTTCTATTCACCCCCCATGATCATATCATCTAGACCGGCTCCTGGAGGAACCATGGGGAAAACATTTTCTTCAGGTTCTACTTCAAAATCAATTAATACAGGACCTTCATGATTTAATGCTTTATTCCACACATCTAAAGCTTCTTCCGGTGTGGAAGCCCTCATACCCTTGATACCATAGGCTTCAGCCAGTTTTACAAAATCTGGGCCCGAACTTAAATCTACCGCGCTGTATCTCCTTTGAGAAAACAGCTCCTGCCACTGGCGAACCATCCCAAGATATCTATTATTGACAATGACAATTTTGACAGGAATGTTATGTTCGGCAGCCACCGCCAATTCTTGCATATTCATTTGAAATCCTCCATCACCGGTTATCGCTACCACCGTTTTATCCGGATTGGCAAACTGAGCTCCGATGGCAGCCGGAAAACCAAAGCCCATGGTTCCTAGACCACCGGAAGTAATGAAAGAACGGGGATTATCAAATAAATAATATTGCGCTACCCACATCTGATGCTGTCCAACATCGGTTGTAATAATGGCTTCTCCTTTTGTTGACTCATAAATCATTTGAATGAGCCATTGCGGTTTAATGACCTTATCATCATTTTCATAGGAATATGGATATTGCCTTTTCCATTCCATCAATTGTTTAATCCAGTCTTCCGTTTCAGGCTGTTCTGCTTTTTCGTTTACGGCTTGCAAAACAAGCTTCACGTCACCGACGATTGGAACAAAAGTTTCTACGTTTTTGCCAATCTCAGCAGGATCAACATCGATATGAACAATCTTTGCATTCCGGGCAAAGGTGGAAAGCTTTCCCGTCACCCGATCATCAAAGCGAGCTCCAATACTAATGAGCAAATCGCTTTCCTGGATCGCATGGTTAGCCGTATAAGAACCATGCATTCCTGGCATTCCCAGATGGAAGGGATGATGCCCGGAAAATCCAGCTAATCCCATCAAAGTGGTGATAACGGGAATTTTTGTTTTCTCGACGAAGTCTAGAAGCTCTTTTTCAGCTCCTGAATGAACAACCCCGCCGCCGGCCAATATGACAGGCTTTTTTGCCCCTTTAATCGCTTGGCACATGCGATCTATCTGAAGACGATTTGGTTTAGTGGTAGGATTATATCCCCTTAGCTGAACCTTTTCAGGATAATAATAATTGGTCACTTGATTGGATACATCCTTAGGTATATCAACAAGTACAGGTCCTGGTCTCCCTGTTGTTGCAATATGAAAAGCTTCCCGAATAATCCTCGGCAATTCAGCAGCGTCCCTCACAAAATAATTATGTTTGGTAATCGGAAAGGTAATTCCGCAGATATTAGCCTCTTGGAAAGCATCGGTACCAATTAAATTTTGCGGTACATTACCTGTGATACATACCAAGGGAACGGAATCCATCATGGCAGTGGCAATCCCTGTCACAAGATTAGTTGCTCCCGGTCCGGAAGTGGCAATCACTACACCCGGTTTTCCAGTGGAACGGGCATACCCATCAGCTGCATGGATGGCCCCCTGTTCATGCCGGGTTAGAATATGTTTCAGTTCGTGTCCATACAAAGAATCATAAATGGGTAATACGGCTCCTCCCGGATATCCAAATACGTATTCGACACCTTCCATCAATAAAGATCTTAAAAGAATTTGCGCTCCTGTCATCGGCTTCCCCAGATCCTGTGGGAAATATGAACGTTTTTCAGCCATCGCAGTTTCTGTACTCACCTGATTTCTCCTCCTCTCCATTTATAAAGGAAACTTATTTAATACATAAACATCACAAATTAAAAATATTCCGTCATTTAATATTCACCCATCCCTCCAAGTACATTTTTTATCAGAGAAATTTTTTGTATAGAATCCTTCGTTCCCTCTTGCTATAAGTGTAAAAAAGAAAACCCTTTCACCCCGGAAGAATTCCTTCATCCATTGGGGCGAAAGGGATCGCGGTACCACCCAAATTCACTGATTTCTCACGAAAACCAGTCTCTACAGGTATAATGAGGATTTATACCTTGGCCATGATAACGGGACCAACCGTTCTTTCCTAGTCAGCAAAACCTTTCAAAAAGAATGCTCAAAGGCGAGCCCCTCTGTCTTCTATGCTTGCCCGGTTTCCAGCTCCCCGGACTCTCTGGTGGTGCAGAGAAAAACAGAAGCATTCCTTGTCATCACATGTGCATTTATAAAAAAATTTGATTTGTAATAGTAAAAACCACTGAAGCAAATTCCAATCCCTGCATGTTAAACAAGAATCAGAACCTGCCGCAGAGGTTTTTATCCTCACGGTGTACATGATATTCCATCATGTTGGTATCGCTTGGTCACAGACCATCGGATCGTCTTCCATTCACGAAAGCCCAATGCGGAACCCTAGACACCCTTCTGATTAAATGATATAAGGTATTATTTAAATTATTTAGGTGTAATTATAGACACTACTATAGGGTGGTGTCAATAGTTTTTTTGTATCATTTTGATAACTTTGGATGATTTCTCTCCCTATGATTCAAACTAAAGATACACATCCTCATTGATATGAAAATACATTTTCATATCAATTTGTGACTCTACAGGTCATGGATGTTTAGTTCCAACCATATAGAATTTTTAATCGAAGGAGGATTTTATGATGAAACAAATCACCATTTTACTTCTCATTCTTACATTGCTTTTTGCCGGGGGATGCAACCAGCAAGCTCAACCCAATGAGAAAAAGGAGAATAATCAAGAAAATATCCAATCATCGAATGATAAAACACAGATTCAGGGTGAAGAAAGTACTAAACCCCTAAGTAATGAAAAGAACAAAACCCCTGATTTAGCTGGAGGGAAAGAATCTGAAGTCAGGGAACCCCATCCGTTAACCTTGTCCGATCTTAGAACCAAATATCCAAACATTTTCGTACTAAGCGGTCCCAGCCATGTAAGGAGAGTCGCCCTTACTTTTGATGATGGACCTGATTTACAGTTTACCCCGCAAATTCTTGATGTTTTAAAAAAACATAATGTAAAAGCCACTTTTTTCATTGTAGGAAACCGTGCTAAAGCTCACCCTGAAATCGTAAAAAGAATAGTAAGAGAAGGACATGCCATCGGTAATCATACTTGGAACCATGCCAATTTGCCGAAACTTCCGATCGAAAGTGTTAGAAACCAGATTATCCAAACAGATAACACCCTTAAAAACATCATTGGCTATAAACCTAAGTTATTTCGGGCACCCTATGGAGCAATGACTGAGGAAACCGTCCAGATGTTAGGAAAAATGGGATATACAGCAGTAGGTTGGACTGTCGATTCCTTGGATTGGAAAGGACTATCTAAAGAGGCCGTATCGGATAATGTACTAAGCAACATATTTCCGGGAGCAATTATTCTTCAGCACAGCGCTGGTGGAAAAGGAGAAGATTTATCTGGGACGGTAAAAGCCCTTTCTGAAATTATTCATAAACTAAAGAATGATCGGGTAGAATTTTATACAGTCCCCGATCTATTAGGAATACCCTGGAAGCGACCATAATCTGTGGCGGTCAGCCCACGGAAAACCGATAATCCGGTTTCAATCCTTGTATCTTTCATGGTAATATGAAAAATGCAAAGGGGTTGAAAAAAGTGAATGTTGAATTCGTTTATGATAAGAGATTAGGAATTTCTCTGCCTGTACTTCATGTGGAGTGGGAGGAATTATCCCGGGAAGAACAGCAATCTATAATTCACCAATGGGAAGAAATTCGGGGAAAAATCCCGGATCGTATCCTTGAACTGGAAAAACAAATCAAAGAAAAGCAAGAGTTATTGGCCACGGAAGAACATTTCGAATCATCCTGCAGGTTGAATTGTGAAATATCTGAACTAGCTAGCATTATTAACGACTTAAACATCTGGTTTAGGACCACCCAGGAGTATGAAATAGAACGGCAGCATCAATGAACCCTTATATAAACAAACCCGGGGATCATCTCTCTCCGGGTTTGTTTAAAATAAATTTTTACTGATTAATGGCTTTCTTAGCTACAGAAACCAACTCACTAAATCCTTGCTTGTCGTTTACGGCCAAATCAGATAGCATTTTGCGATTCACATCTACTCCAGCTACCTTTAAGCCATGCATTAACTTGCTGTAAGAAATACCGTTTACACGGGCAGCAGCATTAATTCTGGCAATCCAAAGTTTTCGAAAGTCGCGTTTGCGTTGGCGACGATCGCGATAGGCATAAAGCAAAGATTTCATGACCTGAGCCTTTGCTGTCTTAAATAAACGGTGCTTGGAACCGAAATATCCTTTTGCTAATTTTAATATTTTTTTGCGACGACGACGAGTCGCAGGGCCTCCTTTAACGCGTGGCATATGCGTTCCCTCCTATATTCAATCAAAGTTATTATTTTACGTAAGTTAAAAGTTGCTTGATGCGCTTATGGTCTCCTTTGCTTACAAGTGCTGCTTTGCGCAATTGACGCTTACGCTTTGGCGTTTTGCTAGCAAAAAGGTGACTGGTATAGGCATGGGAGCGCTTAAGCTTTCCATTTCCTGTCTTTTTAAAGCGCTTTGCTGCTCCACGATGTGTTTTCATTTTAGGCATGGGACTTCCTCCTATCTATTTATCTGACTTTGGAGCAAGAATCATGATCATACTCCGCCCCTCAATTTTTGGGGTTCTCTCTACGACGGATATATCCTCTACTTCCTTGGCCAATTGCTCCAAAACCTTTTGCCCAATTTCGGCATGGGTAATCTGACGACCTTTGAAGCGTATCGTTAATTTTACTTTGTCCCCATTCTCCAAAAATTTCTTGGCATTTCGAAGTTTGGTTTGGAAATCATGTTCCTCAATCGTCGGACTTAAACGAAGCTCCTTCACATTGACTACCTTTTGGTTCTTACGGGACTCTTTTTCTTTTTTACTCTGTTCAAATTTAAACTTCCCATAATCCATAATCCTGCAAACAGGGGGATTTGCATTAGGGGAAATGTTGACTAGATCAAGGTTAAACCTTTCAGCAATTTCTAATGCTTCCCGTAAAGGTTTAATTCCGATCTGACTCCCATCAGGTCCAATTAAGCGGACCTCACGAGCCCGAATTTCCTCGTTAATTTGATGTTCTTTGATAATTGCCTGCCACCTCCAAAAATAAGATCGGATTACAAAGCAAAGCAATAAAAAAGTGCGGACAAAAACGCCCACACCTGTTCTATCATCATCTGTTAACCTGTAAACAGCCTAAAGGCGTCAATCAGGTGAGAAGCGGGCGCTTCTGCTTAGTAATCCATGATTTATTCGTGCCATTTGATATGGACACAATTTTTTACCAGACTAGAATATCATAAGCTTAAAACCTAGTCAAGTTTCATAATTCCACCGGTGCTTGCAGAAGTGACAAGCTTTGAATACCGGGCCAAATACCCTGATTTTACCTTCGGTTTAAATCCTTTCCAATTTTCCCTACGCTTGTTCAACTCTTCCTCGGATACCTTCAGCTCAATTTTCCGATCAATCAAATCAAGTTCAATCAGATCCCCATCTTCAATGAAGGCAATGGGACCACCCTCGGCCGCTTCAGGAGAAATATGACCGATGCTGATTCCTCGGGATGCACCGGAGAAACGCCCGTCTGTAATCAATCCCACCTTTGCACCTAAGCCCATCCCCACAATCAGTGAGGTAGGGGTCAGCATTTCCGGCATACCTGGACCTCCCTTAGGTCCTTCATAGCGAATGACGACGACATGTCCTTCTTTAACCCTCCCTTTTGTAATTCCTTCAATCGCTTCTTCCTGGGAATCGAAACAAATGGCTGGACCAACATGCCGTTTGACTGAAGGATCGACGGCTCCAACTTTGATAATTCCACCGTCCGGTGCAAGGTTACCAAATAAAACGGCCAATCCTCCCTGTTCACTGTATGGGTTGTGAAGAGGACGAATCACTTCCTGATTCTTAATTTCACAATTGGCCACATTTTCCTCCAATGACTTGCCGGTGACGGTGATGCATTCTTTATGGAGAGCCCCCGGTTTTTTCATCAGCTCATGCAGGATGGCGCTTACTCCCCCGGCCTGGTGCAGGTCTTCAATATGCCAATCAGAAGCGGGGGCCAATTTAGCCAAATGGGGAACTCGTTTAGCAACTTCATTAATCCGTTCAATAGGATAATCAATACCTGCTTCGTTTGCGATGGCCAGAGTATGGAGGACGGTATTGGTAGACCCCCCCATCGCCATATCAAGGGCAAAAGCATTATCGATCACTTTTTCATTTATAATGTCCCTGGGCTTCAAATCCATCTCAATCAACTTCATAATTTGTTTTGCGGAACGCTTTACAAATTCTCTCCGGTCAGGTGAAGTGGCAAGAATCGTCCCATTTCCTGGTAAAGCCAAACCAAGAACTTCAGCCAGACAGTTCATGGAATTGGCTGTAAACATACCGGAACAGGAACCGCAAGATGGACAGCCGTACATTTCCAGTTCCGTCAACTGGTCTTCATCGATCAGTCCTTCATTGTAGGCACCTACTCCTTCAAACACAGAGGAAAGGGAGATGGAACGTCCGTCTTTGGTTTTTCCGGCAGCCATAGGCCCGCCGCTTACAAAAACAGTGGGGATGTTTACGCGAAGAGCCCCCATCATCATCCCAGGAGTAATCTTGTCACAGTTGGGAATACACACCAGCCCATCAAACCAGTGGGCTGATACAACCGTTTCCAAAGAATCGGCAATAATCTCGCGGCTGGGCAAGGAATACCTCATTCCAATGTGTCCCATGGCAATTCCGTCATCAACACCGATGGTATTAAATTCAAAAGGGACCCCGCCTGCTTCACGAATCGCTTCTTTTACCAGCTTTCCAAACTCTTGTAAATGAACATGCCCGGGAATAATATCAATATATGAATTGCACACAGCAATAAAAGGTTTATGAAAGTCCTCTTCTTTCACTCCCGCTGCCCGCAATAAACTTCGGTGGGGAGCACGGTCAAATCCTTTTTTTATCATATCACTTCGCATAAACTCCACCCCATTTTCAAATGTTTTCACTATTTTAACACTTTTTTGCAGCCTGTCAACATAGGATTGGATAAAAGGAAGCATAATAATATGTGTCGAAAGATCTTATGTTGAAGGAGGAAAAATAATGCCTATCCTGGAAATCAGTGTGGTTCCGGTGGGAACTCAATCGACCAGTTTTAGTTCAAGTGTAACCAATGCATGCCGGGTGATAGAACGTCAAGGTCTAAAATACCAAGTCACCCCAACTGCAACAGTCATAGAGGGAAATCTGGACCAACTATTCGAATTGGCAAAAGAAATTCATAGCCAATGTTTTGCAGACGGGTCCACACGGGTGATCACCAACATGACCATCGATGACAGACATGATAAACCCATGTCGATGGTAGAACAGGTTGCTCATGTGAAGGAACAACTTCACTATTAGTTCCATCGAGAGTCTTAGTGGCGGTTAGCCATCGGATAAATTTGGAAAAAAGGTGCTCTTCATTAAAAGGGCACCTTTTCCTTGTTTATTTTTTATTTTTGATCTCATCCAACAGCTCGGAGATCACGGTACTAACCTCTTTGGAGCCTAAATCTCCGAGTCCACGCTTGCGAACAGATAACGTTCCTGCTTCCACTTCTTTATCACCAACAACAAACATATAGGGAATCTTTTGAACCTGCGCTTCCCGTATTTTATAACCGATCTTTTCATTCCGATCATCCAACTCCACGCGAATTCCATGTTCCCTTAACTGTTCAACCACCTCTTGAGCATAGGATTGGTGCCCTTCAGCAATGGTCATGATCCGAGCCTGAACCGGTGCAATCCACAAGGGAAACGCCCCTTTGTAATATTCCAAAAGGAAAGCTACAAAGCGTTCCATGGTACCTACGATACCGCGATGGATAACAACAGGACGATGGGGTTTTCCATCTTCACCAATATATTCGAGATCAAAGCGATTAGGCAAATGGAAGTCCAATTGTACCGTAGATAAAGTCTCGTCCTTTCCGAGGGCAGTTTGGACTTGGACATCTAATTTAGGACCATAAAAGGCGGCTTCTCCTTCTGCTTCCGCATACTCCAATCCGAGATCATCCATCGCTTCCCTAAGCATTTTTTGAGCCATTTCCCACATTTCATCATTTTGGACATACTTTTCTGTATCCTGGGGATCACGATAGGAAAGTCGAAACCAATAATCCTTAATGCCAAAGTCCTCATACACTCTCATAATTAATTTTACAACACCAGTAAATTCAGATTTGATTTGATCTGGACGGCAAAAGATGTGGGCATCATTTAATGTCATCGCCCGGACTCGCTGCAATCCTGTTAAGGCACCTGAGTATTCATAACGATGCATCATTCCCAGCTCTGCTATCCGTATGGGGAGGTTTCGGTAGCTTCTTAAATCATCCTTATACACCATCATATGATGGGGGCAATTCATGGGCCGCAGTACCAACTGTTCATTATCCATCTCCATGGGAGGATACATATTTTCCTGATAATGATCCCAATGGCCGGAGATCTTGTAGAGTTCAACATTGGCCAGATGTGGCGTATATACATGTTTATATCCCAAACGGTCTTCCAAATCCACGATATAACGTTCAATCATACGGCGCACCGTTGCTCCATGGGGTAGCCAAAGGGGAAGGCCTTGTCCAACTTCCTGGGAAACGGTAAATATCTTCAATTCTTTACCAAGCCTCCGATGATCCCTTTCCTTTGCTTCAGCCAATCTGTTAAGGTAACTCTCCAGGTCTGATTTCCTCTCCCAAGCTGTACCGTAAATCCGCTGAAGCATAGGACGAGTGGAATCCCCTCTCCAATAGGCACCAGCAATATTGAGCAGTTTAAATTCCTTGATTTTCCCAGTTGATGGAAGATGGGGCCCACGGCAAAGGTCAAAAAATTCCCCCTGTTCATAAATGGTAATCACTTCATCTTCCGGTAATTCCCGTATTAACTCTAATTTCAAAGGATCATCCAACTCTTCGTATATCTTTATCGCTTCATTTCGGGTAACCACTTTTCTGCGAATCGGAAGATCTTCCTTCACGATGACCTTCATTTCTTTTTCAATTTTTTCAAGATCTTCCGGCCTAATCGCTTCCGGCAGATCTATATCATAATAAAAACCATCCTCAATAACCGGACCTATCCCCAATTTCACACGATCTTTTCCATATATTCGTTTTACTGCCTGAGCCATTAAATGGGCAGTACTGTGGCGGAGAACTTCCAAACCATCTTTTGAATCCAAGGTGACAATTTCTACCTGGGCATCTTTTGTTATTGGAGTATTTAAATCCACCAAAATTCCATCCAACTTCCCAGCGATTGCTTTTTTCTTAAGGCTGGTACTAATTGAACCGGCTAAATCTTCAAAATTGATTCCCGAATCATACTCCCTAACGGCGCCGTCAGGAAGAGTAACCTTTACAACAGACATGTTTCTTCTCCTTTCATGTTTACTATAGATGTGGAACTAAACATCCATGACCCTACGGGTCATGGATGTTTAGTTCCGTCTAATATAAAAACAAAAAAAGCACGATATCCTCCTAGGGACGATCGTGCCGTGGTTCCACCCTAATTTAATGGAGTAACATGAACTGTTCGTTGACTCCATTCTTCATTGGCATAACGGTAAATGATAACCGGTAGAAGATACTAGACCTTCCGTCGTTCCCTTCTACAACTCCAAGGTGGTAAACCAGTCTTCGTATTTAAAGAACTTTCAGCCACGGTTCTTCTCTCTGGAAAATCGTAAGACAAGTTCATGTCCTTGGTCATCGTTTTTCTCTATATGAGACATGAATTAATGTATATTATAGAAATGTACATAACATAAGTCAAGGACGGAAATGATTTCTCGAGATGCGCGAATGATTATGAATGACTTCACTGCAAGAGTTACAGGATAAACATAGATAAACCTTATCTTCAAAAATATTTCTCATCGTCGTAATCACGTGATGATCCTTTTCTCCTGTATGAATAACCATTTGTTCAGGTGCAAGGGTAATAAGAGTGGTTATAATCAAATCGTCCATGTTCATATTATGATCCAACAAGTCAGTTAAACATTCGTCCAGCTCTTTGACATGAATTGGATGAAAGTTTCCGTCATACAGCAAAAATAATCGATCCTTTAGATGAACGACATGGACTATGGGAGTTTTTGATTCTTGGATGGAAACAAAATACCTTAATAACTGAATAAACTCTTGATACTCCCTCTCCAAAATATATTCATCAATGCTATGTTCAACAACCCGAACAAGATCTTCATAATATTCCTTCAGCCTAAATCGGATAAATCCTTCTAATACCACTTTTCTTTCCCTTTCAAAAAAATCAAACAGCTTTTTATAAATTTTACATTGACGTCCCATCCTCTGTAATTCCGAGGATTCACCAAATTCTTCTGCTGATTTTAAAAAATGTTCTGCATACCTAAGGATTCCTTCTATTTCAGTTTGTTCGGAATAGTAAAAGTCTTGGATAATAATACGTTTCACGATTTCTTTTTCCATATGAACTAAAATATATTCAGACAAGAAGAGGCTTAAGTGATGCCGTAATTCCTCAACAATTCTAGAAAATATATTGTCATTACTTGAAAATTGACAGGAAATAGACAGGTGCTTTTCGGAAAAGTAAGTAAGATAAGAAAGTCCTTCTTCCCTTAATCCCTTTAATTTATTCTCCAAGAAACAATGTAATCCTTTCCCCAGCTTTTCAGATGAAACATGAATCGTAACTTCTATAGGATTCTCCAATTGTTCTACCCCCTTCTATAAGGGAAAATCATTTTGGTTACCATAGTATATGGTGTCAAAATGACCAGTATACTAGGAACCATTCGTTTCAAGAATTTGTCCAAAAATTAGGCGTGGGCAGTTCCACTTCTACAGATAATAAAAAACTTCCCAAAATGGGAAGCTTTTTGATTAATTGATATTTCGCTTAGACATTATATTTAATTCTGCATGACAAAATCTGTTTCTGCCCATTCCCCTTCCTGAAACACGCGAAGGATTTCATATTTCGTATTTCGTTGGGCCGGAATTTTTCCTACTTCACGGATCAAGCGAAGAATGACATTCGTATTTACCTTATGGGTACAGGCTGCAGCAGAGACCACGTTTTCCTCCATCATGGTCGAGCCAAAATCATTACAACCATAGGACAGGGACAATTTTCCTGTATCAGGACCCATCGTCACCCATGATGATTGAATGTTAGGGATATTATCCAACATCAACCGACTAATTGCCACCGTCTTCAGGTACTCCTCAGCGGAAATCCTCTCACCCTTTAAGTTGGTATTATCAGGCTGAAAGGTCCAAGGGATAAATGCCAAAAAACCGTTTGTCTCATCTTGGGCATCCCGTATACGTAACAAATGAAGAACTCGTTCCTCTAGCAGTTCCCCAAAACCAATAACCATCGTTGCAGTGGTATGAAGCCCCACGCGATTTGCGGTCTTCATGACTTCAATCCATTCTTTCCATGATCCTTTTTTACGGCTGATTTTCATTCTTGTTCGATCATCCAGAATTTCAGCGCCTGCCCCTGGAACAGAGTCCAATCCTGCCTCTTTTAACTGAATCAGCACTTCTTCCAAGGACAATCCCGAAACCTCTTTCATTTTTACAATTTCAGCTGGTGAAAAAGAATGCATATGAATGTTAAATCTCTTTTTAATTTCCCTTAACAGGTTAAGATAATATTCAAAGGGAAGATCTGGATGGGTTCCACCCTGCATCAAAATTTCTGTTCCTTGAACATCCAAGGTTTCCTGTATTTTCTGATAAATTTCCTCATTGCTCAGAACATAACTGCCTTCTTCCCCAGGACTTTTGTAAAAAGCACAAAAACGGCAATAGGTGTCACATACATTGGAGTAATTGATATTCCGACCGATAACAAAGGTCGTGATTGGCTCGGGATGCCATTTTTCCATCATTTTATTAGCTGCATATCCTATTTTTTCTACTTCATCGCTTTGAAACAAAGCCATTCCGTCTTCAAAGTGAAGCCGTTCCCCTGACAACGCTTTATGTAAAATCAAATCGATTGACATGATGATCCCCCTGTTCCTAAGTCTCTTTATCTTTTATCCTACCACAGATCATAATGAATGTCCTGTTCTAACTCATGGAAAAAACAAAAGGCTAAGCGGCACTAAAACTACCGATGGAACTTACAAATTTACACGTCCGCAGTAAATGCTTCAGTTCCATCCACAGCGTCCTGCTCAATAGTCAACATTGGCACGTCCTGTAAGGCAACACTAAACTTCAGGTGAAAAAATACACTTCACCTGAAGTAAGTTTTCTTTATACGATTTGAACCTTATATTCCTTCAACCAGAAATGCACCTGGGCAAAGTAAGCAAAAAGCTGTGGCACATTCATTAATTGCCCAAACCAAGGCATATCAATATTAGAAACATCCGACAGGGCAAATTCCCGAAGCTTGGAAACGTTAATGAAAGGATGCAGGGGTGAATCACTATCATGAAGAATCTCCAACATCCACTCTCGTGTCGCGGCCAAATAAGCAGGATGATGGGTTTTAGGATATGGACTCTTACGCCGGGTCAGCACCTTATCAGGCAACACACCCTGTAGAGCTGTTCTTAAAATTCCTTTTTCTCTCCCATCCAGACACTTGATCTTCCATGGGATATTCCATGCATATTCAACAAGACGATGGTCACAAAAGGGAACACGGATTTCCAAAGAAGCAGCCATACTCATGCGGTCTTTCCGGTCCAGCAGAGTTGGCATCCATCTGGTGATATTCAGATAAAACATTTCTCGGATTCGAGCATCATGGGGATTCTCCCCCGGCAATCGGGGAACTTCCTTTAGCGCCTCCAGATATCTCTCTTTTATATAAATCTCCGGCTGTATCTTACTTATTAGCTCTTGTGAAAGAAAGGATGATCTCTCCTTAAAGTTCCTTGACCAGGGAAAAGTATCTGCATTTAGGGAATGCTCCCGATGAAACCAAGGATAGCCCCCAAATATTTCGTCGGCACATTCTCCTGATAAGGCAACAGTAGCCTTCTTCTTTATTTCCTTTGCGAACAAGTAAAGAGACCCATCCACATCAGCCATACCAGGTAAATCCCGGGCAAAAACAGCCATTTTTAAAGCATCCACCAACTGTGGTGTATCAATGGTTACCACATGATGTTGGGTTTTCAATGCTTCAGATACAAGCTTGGCCCAGGGAGCATCGGAGTTAGGCTGAAATTGGTTGGGTTGGAAATATTGATCATTATCCAAATAGTCCACAGAATAGGTATCCATGGTTTCCTGCCCTGTTCTTTTTAATTCATGGGCAGCAAAGGCAGTAATGGCACTTGAGTCAAGCCCCCCCGACAGCAAGGTACATACAGGCACATCAGATATAAGCTGTCTTTCCACGGTATCTTTGAATAAATCCCGAACATGATGAATCGTCGTTTTTTCGTCATCCTGGTGTATTTCACTATGAAGCTTCCAGTACTGTGTTGTCCTTATCCCTTTTCTGTCATAGTCAAGAGAATATCCTGGCTTAAGTTCAGAAATTCCACGAAACACACCTATTCCTGGGGTTCTCATTGGTCCCAAGGCAAAAATCTCTGCTAAACCTACTTCATCTATTTGCGGTGTCACTTCCGGATGCTGAAGAAGAGCCTTAATTTCAGAAGCAAATAAAAATCCGCTACTGCCACTTTTGGAGTAAAAGAGAGGTTTAACTCCCAAACGATCCCGGGCAAGAAATAAACGTTGCTCCTCTTCATTCCATATCGCAAAAGCAAATATTCCGTTTAAATGATAAACACAGGATGCCCCCCATTCTATATAGGAGGTTAACAGCACCTCCGTATCTGAATGAGAATCAAAGCGATGTCCTTTCGCCATTAATTTATGACGAAGTTCAACCGTGTTGTAGAGCTCCCCATTGTAGACCAATACATAAGTTGTATTTCCCCACTTCCGAATCATCGGTTGCCCGCCACCTATAGGATCAACAACAACTAAGCGGCGATGTCCCAATGCCGCTTGAGTCGAGAGCCAAATCCCCTTTGCATCAGGCCCACGGTTTGTCATGGAATCTGTCATTTTATCAATGATGGACCCACAATTTCTTAAGTCTACTTCCCAATCAACCCAACCGGTAATTCCACACATAACATGTTCCCTCCACATTGGCTTCAGATTTAATTTTGCACTGTTTATTTCTTCTCGATATCAAATATACGCCTAATATGGAAGGTTGGTGTTTGTCTACCTCATGTATTTCCATTCTCCACGATCAAATTCTTTTTTAATTTTTCCTAAATTAACTAAATATTCCAGGTGGGAGAGGGTTTCCCCTATAGCAAAACGAATTTCATGTACCGTTAAGGTTTGGGGAAAAAGAACTCTGCAAATTTCATAGACCGTACTTCCCCCTTCAGGGAGAAGGTCCAGTGTATACTGAAGACGAGTTTCATGATGCTTTTTGATTTCCTCAATCCGTTCCTTTACATGGGTAAAAGGTTGACCATGGGCCGGAATCACGAAAGAGATATTTAACCTTTTCAATTTATCTAATGTCCTAAGATACGTTTCAAGGGGATTAGGATCTCCTTTTCCCATGATCGAAATATTAGGTGTGATCTTGGGTAGCAACACATCCCCTCCGATAAGTACCTGGAGTTCTTCCTGATAGAAACAAAGATGTCCTTCGGAATGTCCCGGCAGATGATAAACCTGATACATCTGATCGCCTATCTTTACTTTATCTCCCTCACTAAGGAACTCAACTTCAGGATGAGGCTTAACCCACTTAAAAAATCCCCTGACATTTTTCTTCATTTCTATCAGTAATTCCTCTGGAATTCCATGAGAGTGATAAAAGGAAGAGACAAAATCAACATTCTCTTCTGTCCAAACCATTCGGCCCATGTCTCTATCCGTCTCAGACATTTTCACAACAGCTCCTGTCAACTCCTGCAATCCTCCTGCTGCTCCATAATGATCCGGGTGATAGTGGGTAATAATAATCTGTCTACATTCTTCTGGTGTAAATTGATGTTTACTCATCTCTCCTCTCCAAACACGCATCGTTTCCTCCCGGTTTAATCCGGCATCTATGATGGTCCATCCTTCTTTCCCTTTAGATAAATAACAATATATATGATTCAGCCTAAAAGGAAGCGGAATCTTCACCTGAATGAGACCCAATTGTTTTATCATTTCTTCTTGATTCATAAACTCCTCCTTAAACGTTTGTCACATTCATTTTACCAATATTTTGTTTTTCTGAATATATCAAATTCACTGATACAAAGCGACACTTATGATAAAATAGGACTAAATTGACGGGTTTTCATAGACACGAGGTGAAGTATGGTCCCCTTTTACCATTTACCAATACGGTGGAAAATTACCATCTTTACGTTTGGTATTGTTTTATTCTCTATCCTTATGGGAGCTATTATACTAATCGGAAATATGGTTGAACTACGAATTAATGAAATGGGAAACCGTTCTTTGTTAACCGCCAGGGTAGTTGCCCAACTGCCTGAAATAAAAAGAGAAATTGGTAAACCCAACGGGTCTAAAGTAATCCAGCCCATTGTTGAAAAAATAAGGATTATAAATGATGACGATTACATCGTCGTGATGGATATGAATCGAATCAGATATGCCGACCCCTCCCCCTCGAAAATTGGAACCAAATTCGAAGGTGAAGATGCTGGACCAGCCTTTGCCGAACATACCTATACTTCTCAAGCCAAAGGAGAAATTGGCATATCTGTCAGAAGTTTTACACCGATTATGAATGATGATCTGGAACAAGTTGGCGTTGTCATGGTAGGTAATATCCTGCCATCCATTTGGGAAATCATTCTCAGTGTCAGAGGTGATTTTTATTTAACCATCACATTATCCCTGGTATTTGGTGTGTGGGGTTCATGGCTTCTTGCCAGCCATATTAAAAGGCAAACCTTTCAACTGGAACCACATGAACTGGCAAGGGTTCTTGATGAACGGACAGCCACCTTCCATGCGATTCATGAAGGCGTAATCGCCATTGACCAGTTTGAAAGAATTACCGTGATGAACCAAGCCGCCAAAAACATGCTGAAAATTCATGGAGATCCTATCGGGAAACCGATAAGAGAAGCAATACCAGAAACCCGCCTTCCTGAAGTTTTGGAGCTTGGACATCCACTCTACCATCGGGAATTTTACATTGGAGATACATTGATTGTCAGCAGTCGTATTCCGATTCGGGTTGATGATAAAACCGTTGGAGCAGTAGCCATTTTCCAAGATAAAACAGAAGTAACCCAGCTTGCAGAAGAATTAACAGGAGTAAAAGCTTTCGTTGATGCCTTAAGGGTTCAGAACCACGAACATATGAATAAGCTTCATACCATTGCAGGCCTTATTCAACTGGGAAATATGGAAAAAGCATTGGAGTATGTGTTTCAGGTGACTGAAGAACAGGAAGAAGTGACCCAATTTCTTGCCAAGCATATTCATGATCACAGTATTTCAGGACTTCTATTGGGAAAAATTAGCAGAGGAAAGGAATTGGGTATTTTCGTGAAGGTTGATAAAGAAAGCAAGCTCCATCAAATTCCGGAATCCTTAGATCACCATGACCTTGTTCTTATTATTGGAAATCTAATCGAAAATGCATTCGATTCCTACCAGGGGATTCAAAGGAATCACAAAATCATCTTTGTAAGAATTGATCAGGATCCTGAACAATTGACCATTATTGTGGAAGATAACGGAAAAGGAATGGATTCTTTTACAAAAAAACACATGTTTGAAAAAGGGTTCTCCACGAAGAAAACTACTGGTAGAGGCATTGGATTGTTTTTGGTTCATGAAAAAGTACTAAAAGCAAATGGGAATGTCTATGTTGAGTCAGAACCAGGCGAAGGCACCACGATCACCATTACTTTCCCTATGAGCCGCGAGAGGAGGGAAGCATATGTCTAATGATTATGAAAAAATTAAGGTTTTGTTAATCGAAGATGACCCAATGGTTCAGGAAGTGAATCGGCAATTTATTGAAAGAACACCAAATTTTCAAGTGGTTGGTGTTGCATCCAACGGACAAGAAGGAATCAAGCGATTATTGGAATTGGAGGTCCAACTTGTCGTTTTAGACATTTATATGCCGGAAAAGAACGGTTTGGAAACCATTCAGGAGATTAGAACCCAAAATATGGATGTGGACATCATCGCCATCACTGCTGCCAGAGACACCGAAACAATTCAACAAATATTTCGCTTTGGGGCGATCGATTACATTATAAAACCGTTTAAATATGAAAGATTAAAACATTCCCTTGAAAAGTATTGGATGCTAAAACATCGAATGAACCAAAGCGACTTGACACAGGAAGACATAGACCATTTAAGAAAGTATACTCAACAGCCCGATGATGAATTACCAAAGGGACTTCACCATTATACCCTGAATCAGATCCTTCAGTTTCTTATGGAGAGACAGGATCCTTTATCTGCTGAAGAAGTGGCAGAGGGAGTTGGTATTGCCCGGGTAACCGCCAGAAGATATCTTGATTATCTAGAAAAAATTGGACGGGTTAACATTGATATCAAATACGGAACCATCGGCAGACCCATAAACCGATATAAACTTAACGGTTTTTAGAAAGGGGAGCTTATGATGAGAAATCTATTTGCTATCCTCATTTTTATCGTGTTAGGGTTTGGCAGCGCCTTCTATGTTGGTTTTGGCATGGGAAAATCCCTTGAACCTAAAGCATACGATGTGGAACAGGAAGGTTTAAAAGAAAAAGTTATCATCAAATTTAGCCATGTAGTTGCCGAAAATACACCAAAAGGAATAGCAGCCCAAAGGTTTGCCCAACTTGTAAATGAAAAAAGTGAGGGAAGAATAGAAGTTCAGGTTTTTCCCAACGGCCTTTTATACCGGGATGATGAAGAATTAAATGCTTTATTAAGGGGGGATGTGCAAATCATTGCCCCTGCTACATCCAAGTTAACGGACTTGTTTCCTGAGTGGTTAATATTGGATCTCCCTTACTTGTTTAAAGATGAGAATGATGTGGCCCGGGCTTTCGAGGGTCCCCTTGGCAACAAATTATTTTCCACCCTAGAGAACAAAGGAGTGAAAGGACTAGCTCTGTGGGATAACGGATTTAAGCAAATGACCAGCAATAGTGGACCTTTGATTCACCCTGATGATTTTTTCGGACAGCGTTTTCGTGTGATGCCCAGTCTATTGATTGAATCTCAGTTCAGAAAATTGGGAGTGACCCCTGTTCCTACTCCCTTCAATGATGTTTTTAAAAATTTGGAAACTGGAAAATTGGATGGACAGGAAAATACCCTATCCAATATTTATTCCAAAAAATTTTATCAGGTACAAAAACACATGACCATCAGCAACCACGGATACTTGGGATATGCCGTTATTACCAATGAAGAATTTTGGAACTCATTATCCGAGTCTGATCAGCAAATCATTAAGGAAGCGATGGACCAATCTACCAAATGGTTAAGGGAAAATGCCAAACTATTAAATGAGGATGTTCTGAAGAGGATTAAACAGTGGCCTGATATTGAAATACACTTTCAAACTCCTGAAGAAAGAAAAGAATGGAAACAGCGATTATCTTTAGTCTATGATGAGCTATTTTCTATCCTAAGCCCTGATTTAATCCAAGAGGTAAAAAACTTTAAACCCTAAACGATGATGGGATGGAACTAAAGAATTCACCAAGGCCACCCTTCGAGTTCGTACTTAAGCAGTGAGGCTAAAGAACGGGAATTGCCCTCAAACTAACTCCACCTTTGAAATACCTAGATGTTTTTAAGGGATCCGTTCTTTAGACTTGAAGCGGATCTGAATCACTTCTTGACCAAAAAGAACAAAAATACCAAAATGGTCAAATTATTTTCAATACTCATAATAACTGATAATCTGAAGTCAGGCTTAAAACATCGGATGGAGAGAAAAGCCTGATATTTCAAAATTTTTTAGGGGGTAAAAATAATGAAAAAATGGCTATTGCTTACTTTTGCTTTAGTGATGGCAGTATCACTATTGGCAGGCTGTGGAGCACGTTCTGAACAATCCAATTCTTCTTCAACCAGCAGTGGAGAAACCGAAAAGGGACAAAACACTGAAAACAAACAAACGGCCTCTGATGATAAAATCATCATTAAATTTAGCCATGTCGTTGCTGAAAGTACTCCAAAAGGGCAAGCAGCCCTCATGTTTAAGGAAAAAGCTGAACAATATACCAATGGCCGTGTAGAAGTTCAAGTATTTCCTAACTCCCAGTTATATAATGATGATGATGTATTACTGGCTTTACAGCAAAATAACGTTCAAATGGCCGCACCTGCCACATCAAAGGTTTCTAAATTATTCCCACAATGGACGATCTTTGACTTTCCATTTGCTTTCCCTGATGTAGAATCCGTTCAGAAGGCCATGGAAAGCGAAGAAATTGGCGGGAAATTGTTTAGCATGTTAAAAGAACAAAAATTATTAGGTTTAGCCATGTGGGATAACGGATTTAAGCAAATGACCTTAAAGGATAAACCTCTTCTTATGCCGGAAGATTTTAAAGGAAAGAAGTTCCGCGTAATGTCTAGCAAAGTACTGGAAGCCCAATTTAAGGCTGTAGGAGCTAACCCAACACCAATGCCTTTTAGCGAAGTGTACAGCGCTCTGGAACAAGGGGTAATTGATGGTCAAGAAAATACCCTTTCTAATATTTACTCTCAAAAATATCAGGAAGTTCAAAAGCATATGACATTAAGTAACCACGGATATCTTGGGTATGCTGTTATTACAAATGCTCAGTTCTGGGAAGGACTGCCGGCTGATGTTCGTGAACAAGTGAAAAAAGCCCTTGATGAAACCACCCAGTGGGTACGTGAAAATGGAGAAAAGATTAATAGTGAGAACTTAGAAAAGATCAAGGCAGAAGGAACCATGGAAATTCATGAATTAACTCCGGAACAAAAGAAGGCTTGGATGGAAGCGATGGATGTTGTTTATGATGAGTTTAAAGATCAAGTTGGAGAAGATCTGATAAATGCGATTAAAGCCTTGAGAAAATAAACGCTTCTCTAATCAAGAATGCATCTTTTTGTTGACAAAATGATATAAGGGGCTTCTATAAGCCCCTTTTTTAAAAGTTTAACCATTTGCAACTTTGTTACCTTTCACTAAAAGGAAAGGGTGTATGAGATGAAACTATTCAACAGAATATTAAATCGTTTAGAAGAAATCATCGTAATCATATCATTGGCAATAGCAACAACCGTTACTTTTATTGAAGTTATACTACGGTACGGATTTGGCTCCAGTTTGGGAATATCACAGGAGTTGGCCATTTTTCTTTTAATTTTTACCGGATTAATCGGCTCTTCCATTGGGGTACGGGAGAAGGTTCATATCGGCGTAGATCTTGTCATTAAAACTTTTCCCTTACCTTTACAGAAAATCATGAGTATTTTCGGGTTACTATTAAGTGCAATATTCACATTGATCATTGCCATTTTGGGAATCATGCATGTCCAAAATCTTGTCAATTTTGGTCAAGTCACACCGGAAATGGAGATTCCAATCTACGTTCCAAGAATGATTATTCCCATTGCTTTTGGTTTAATTACTTTTCGTTTTATCCAGGAAGCAGTAAAACAGATAAAATTACCCCCTGAAGAGATATTCAAAGAGGAAGAAGGGATGCATCAATGAACTCGATTGCCCAACAAATGGAACCCAATCGATCAGAACACTTACAATTGAAAAAAAATCAATCACCGATAAAAAGGGGGTTATCCCTGTTCTTCATTCTTTTGACTGTTAGCGGTGTCATATACTCGGTGATGACGAACAACATGGGAATTGCTGTTTTTTCACTGCTCTTTACCTTTCTTCTTCTAGGACTTCCCATCGCCATTTCCCTTGGGCTTGCTTCCCTTGCTTCCATCTATTACTTCACCGTAGACCCGTTACCCAACTTAGCAGGTAAGATTTTTTCCAATTTAGATACATTTCCATTAATGGCCATCCCTTTCTTTGTTCTAGCAGGAAATATATTTACGACAGGCGGAGTCGCGAGACGATTGATTAATCTTACCAATGCATGGGTTGGACATATCCCTGGTGGATTATCCATTGCCGGTATTTTTGCTTCTGCTCTATTTGCGGCCATATCCGGTTCTTCCCCAGCCACAGTTGTAGCAATCGGGTCCATCATGATTCCGGCCATGATGAAATATGGGTACCGAAAGGAATATGCTGTGGGATCGATCAGCACCGCTGGATCATTAGGAATTCTAATACCACCGAGCATTCCCATGATTGTTTATGCCGTGACCGTTAATCAGTCCGTTGGAAAACTGTTTCTGGCCGGGATCGTTCCAGGAATAATGCTGGCATCTCTGTTAGCCATAGTCAGTTATTTTATTGCAAAGAAAAACCATTACAAAAGCTCAAAAAAGGCTAGCTTCGGTGAGAGAATGAAAGCACTAAAGGAGGCGATTTGGAGTCTCACTTTACCTATCGTGGTTATTGGTGGGATATACGCCGGAATTTTTACGCCCACTGAATCCGCTGCCGTGGCCGTTTTTATTGGAATTATTGTCGGTCTATTTATCCATAGGGACTTGAAGCTGAAGCATTTCCCAAAAATCCTAGTTGATTCGGCAAAAACGACGGCCATGTTATTCTTTATTATTTCTATGGCCATGCTGTTTGCACATATTTTGACCCTAGAACGAATCCCCCATGAAATTACTCAATGGTTTGTAAATTGGAATGTAGGTCCCGTCATGTTCCTGTTATTCGTTAACATTTTACTTTTTCTAGCTGGACAATTTATGGAACCTACAGCAATTATTACCATTCTAGCTCCAATCCTGTTTCCAATTGCAATCACTCTTGGGATTGATCCAATCCATTTCGGAATCATCATGGTAGTAAATATGGAAGTTGGAATGATTACGCCTCCAGTGGGTCTGAATCTTTATGTAGCCAGCGGCCTGACGGGAATGTCTTTAGTTGACGTTACCAGAGCCACCATACCATGGTTGATTGCGGTAATTATTGGCCTTGCTCTCGTTACCTATGTTCCTGGGATCAGTCTCTGGTTGCCCGATTTCCTATACAGCTTAAAATAAAGAAAACTCGCCGATTGGCGAGCCCTTGGGCGAAGACAGAGGCATAGTTGCCCTTATGCAACATAAGAAAGTATAAATAAAAAATTTATACCTTCTTTATTAGCTAATAAAAATGGCTTGGAGTTTTTTTATTCCAAGCCATTTTACGATTTACCAAAAAGCAATCTCTTATTTTTAATTTTTATTAAAAATATTGCCTAAATCTTCTCTAAATTTTTCTAATTTATCCACCCTTTCCTTTGTTTCCTTATAATCTATGAGTAAGGTATGGGTATGATAATCTACACTCGTTTTTAAGCTTCTAATTGCCCCTTCCAAACTCTTAAATCCAGCCCTCATTTCGCTTCGTAGTTCTTCTTGTCCATTTCGAAGAGTCCCAATCTCATGATATAGATTGATGACATCCTTACGAATATGATCCTGTCCCTGATAAAGATTACGGATATCCTGCTTCATCTCCCCCACATCTGCTTTAAGTTCTTGTTGCCCCCGATCAAGCTTGTCCAATTTACTTAATATGTTGGTTAATATCTCCTTTTCCATCCTCACATTCCCCCACTTATTTCATTATACTATACCTGTTTGAGGAACGAATTGTAATGTTATGCCACTTTTTTAACTATGTTCCTTTTTAGAACATTTTATCAGAACAAATGTTTTGTGTAAAGAGGGATTAGGCAATCGTAAAAATAATGATTTACCATTCCACATCGTACGGATTCAGATGAACGAGGACTTCTGCAATGTTATCAAAACGATTCATCAATTCCAGCTTTATCTCCCGTCCCACATCATGACCTTCTTTAATAGAGAGGGATGGATCAACGGAAATCCTCAGATCCAATAGGATGTAGTGCCCATGCTCCCTTCCCCTGATTTTATCAATTCTTTTTACTTCTTTGTGTTTCATGATAATCTCACGGTACTGACGGATCATTTCTTCATCCACCGAGCGTTCAAGAAGGATATGAAATGCTTCTACTATCATATGTATGGCAATTTTTAAAATAAAATAAGAAACAATTACGCTTGCAATAATATCCCCATAAAGTAAAAAAGAGAGATTTAGCCATTCTCCCCCTGTAGCTACCAGAATTCCCAAGGCAGCAGCCAATGAAGCAATAATGTCCGCCTTATGATCAAGAGAGATTGCAATCAAGGCTTTGCTGTTTAATTTTTCTCCCAGTCCCAATGAATAACGATATAAAGTTTCTTTTAATATATATGAAAATAATGCAACATAGGCAGCAACCATCTTAGGAGTTTCCACCGGTTTAAAAAATGCAATAACCGCATCAATGAATACATAAACAGATACTAAAAATAAAATACCCCCCACTACACCTGAGGATACCACTTCTACTTTTCCATGACCATATGGATGCTCCTTATCGGGAGGTTTATCAGATATCCTTAAAGCAAATAATACCGCTAATGAAGCAACTACATCAGCTGCAGAATGGATACCATCAGCAAACAAAGCCTTACTTCCCGCAATTAGCCCAATGATCAACTTACTCACGGTTAGAAAAATATTGCTCCATAGACTAATCCAGGCAATCTTTGAGCTTATTTTTTCCCTTTCGTTGACCATGCATTTTCCTCCGAAGTGTATACTACCTTCATTTTTCCATAACAGATAAAAAAGTATGCTTCCACATGCCGTATAATCAGCGGGATTGGCTTTTACTACATACGTAGGAACCAATAATAAAAAAATCAGGATTTCGAATTCATCCTGATTCTCTCAACATATTTCTTATAAGAAATTTTACGGTTGGTGCCGAGGACCGGACTTGAACCGGTACGGTAGTCACCTACCGCAGGATTTTAAGTCCTGTGCGTCTGCCAATTCCGCCACCCCGGCAATTGCTGGTGGCTCGGGACGGAATCGAACCGCCGACACGAGGATTTTCAGTCCTCTGCTCTACCGACTGAGCTACCGAGCCTAATGAAAGATTCAAAAATGGAGAAAAAATTGGTGGAGCATAGCGGGCTCGAACCGCTGACCTCTACACTGCCAGTGTAGCGCTCTCCCAGCTGAGCTAATGCCCCACATAAAGGAAACTTAATTTTAGGTATTTTATGCTGACAAGGGCAATTATATAATAAGTAAACGACGAAATCAAGCACAAATCATTCCACTATTTCCTCCTATTGGGTCCATCAATTAAGTAATCCTGGGTATAATAGCGTATTCGTTCCATAATCCGTTTTGCTTTTAATTCTTCTTGGCCTGTTGTTGAATATGTAAAGTGTTCTTCCAACTCCTCATAGTTAAAATTAGACGTATAAAGAGTAGGTAGATGATTGGAAATACGATACTGTAAGACAGAACCTAAAATTTCATCCCTAACCCAAGGGGTTACATTTTCTGCCCCGATATCATCCAAAATCAAAACAGGGATTTCCTTTAAAGCTTTCATTTTTTCGGGGACTTCCCCCTTTTGTATGGCTTCTTTCATTTCCCGAAAGATCTCCGGCACATATACCATATAGGATGCTATGCGATGATTTGCCAATAGTTGGGCAAGGGCACCCATAATATAGCTTTTTCCCACACCAAAAGGACCGTAAAAATAAAGTCCCTTCACTGGTTTTCCCATCTGCATGTCCATACAAAACTGTGCTGCTGCTTTTATCGCTTCCTTATTGTATTTATCATGATTCATGGTATGAAAGGAAGCATGAAGAACTTCACTGGATATATGATGGCTGCGGATCAGTGATTGTCGATATTTTTGTTCCTCATCCCTTCGTAACAGGTTGCACTTTCTTACCGTCATAGAAACCATTCCGGATTGGAGGGATAAATGGGCCGCATATCCTTTTGCCATATTTGTACACTTCTCCAGTCCTGGACATTGTTTACAGTTTTCCTGTTCCTGAACCACTTGAATAACTGTCGGTAAATGGGATTTAATCATTTCTGGGGACAAAGATGATTTTTTAAGGAAAGAAACCACGTAGGGATGATTGAGAATGTCCTTTTCACCTTTATTTTCCCCTTTTCTTTGTTTCACCTGCTCTACCCAATGGATTAAGTGACCGTCTATTGATTTCACGATTCACGCTTCCCCTTCTCTTTTTCTTGTAATTCATATAAAATCTTTAAAATTTCCTCATCAGGACCTTCATAGGTTTCTTCTTGACCCACTTCTCCCCGTTGTAATTGGGCTGATACAGTGGAAGGAAGCTTTTCCACATAATGACCCGATTTCTTTGTATGCCTTCTTCCTCTGTTTTTGGCAGCTTTCCCTGATGACTCATTCCATTTTTTATAGATTTGATGCTCTTTTCTAGCCATCTGAAGAGCTTCTGTTACCGTCTGTATATTATTTCTTTTCCAATGTGCAGCGATCTTCTCCACCAAATTTCTAGGCAACTTGTAATCATTGGTAATCATCACATATTCTATCAACACATTCACTACTTCTGGAGCAAGTTTAAAGTCAATCAATAATGATTCTAACAAACCTACATCCGGTTGTGCTACTTTTCCCCCTTTTTGATGAAGTTCCATCAATCGCAAGGGTGAGATCGTTTTTAATGTTTCCATATGGGCTTCCTCTTTTGACAAATCCTTTGTTTCAGTCCTAAATGAAGCTGCTTCCTTTTCTGTAATTTGAGGTGGTATACCACCGAATGTCTTCCGATACCACGCTTTAAGGTTTTGTCGAAGTTTATCAAGATTTAACTCATCCTTGGGAGAATAAATCGTTGGGTCCTGAAGAAATCGGATTAATTGAACTTCATTTAGTTGGTATAAAAAGGAAATCTGCTTTAATTCCTCAACAACCTGTTTATTTAACTGTACCCTGATACTATCTGGTACGGCATGTTTAATAAACGATATATCCAAGACTTGGTCATTTAACGAAAGTTCATTGCCAGTGACCTCTTCCAATGGAGCAAGAGGAGCTTGTTTATCCAATTGGAGCAAAAATTGCTTGGATTCCTGCTGTGGAATCAGTTCCGTTGGTGACAGGGATGAAAATACGTCATTGAATGAACGTGTGATTTCCTGTCTTTCTTTAAAAATTGCTTGGCTTTGTTTATTTAGATACCGCTGTCTAATTCGTTTATATCTTTCCTTCCCTACACGATTTAATAATATGATGCTGAGAACATCACTTGAAAAAAATGCATAGGGAGATAGCGGAGGGTAAATTTCATATTCCCAATATGTGTTTTCCTCTTGATCCTTTAATTGATAAGTTTTTAATAAACCGACAGCTTCTAGTAAATATCTGGCCTGAATAACCTGATGTAATGGAATGCTCAAGGTGGATATCAAATAGCGATGAAGTCCGTATTCAGGGGAATAGTGTTCTTCTTTTATTTCGAAGTAAAGTGCAAGGTATAATGAAAAAGCGGTATGCCCGATTATGGGTTGATATAAATGGGAAACAAAGCCTATTTCCGAAATAGAAATAGGCCTTTTTGTTTTTACGATATATTGATCATTGGGACCAATTTGATTCCATAAAAAAGACATGTGTACATATCTCCTTCTTACTCACTAATCCCATTATATCAGTTTCTATCCAAGGGTACATCCTCTTCTCCTAGTTCCAAATCGTCAAAGGTTTCTGATAGCTGATGGAGCAAAGGTTCCAGTTTCCCCAGTATCCATTTTCTCTGTTCTGAAGTAAACTGAAGTCTTTTCATCATTTTTTCAAAGGATGAAACGTTTTGCTGCAATGCCAAAAAGATAGATTGAATCTCTGCATCATTCATATGAAAAATTGGATTAGCAGACTCTAATTGATTGGTGGATCCTAATTGATGAACATCCATATTCTCTATGGTTGCACTTAAGTCTTCAGTAATATGAAATACTTCCCCCCTTTTTGGTATATGGGTAGAGTATGCCAATTCCTCTGTGATTCGTTTAGCCAGTAAATTAGCTTGCTCCCCTTCACCATGAACAACGAATACCTTTCTAGGGGAGTTTACCTGGGAAATCCAATGAATCAATCCGTTTTGATCTGCATGGGCAGAAAAGCCCTCCAGGTTGTGGATCATCGCGTTTACTTTGACATCCTCTCCAAAAATTCGAACCCGCTTTGATCCATCTAAAATTTTTCTCCCCAATGTTCCCTTGGCCTGGTATCCGACAAACACAATTTGAGATTTACTGATCCACAAGTTATGCTTCAGATGATGTTTAATTCGTCCGGCTTCACACATTCCACTGGCTGATATAATCATGATCCCGCTGGTCACCTTATTTAAAGCTTGAGATTCCTGGGGAGTTCGCACATATTGAAGGCCTGGAAAAGCAATAGGGTCAATCCCCCGATTTAATAAAGCTTTGCTTTCTTCATCATAGGATTGCTGATTTTGGTGAAACACCTCAGTAGCTTTAACAGCCAGGGGACTGTCAATAAAAACCGGGAACGGCTTGATTTCCCCTGACAAAAATAGTTCGTTTAGAAGATACAAAATTTCTTGAGTCCTGCCAACCGCAAAAGAAGGGATGATGATATTCCCTCCTTCTTTTTGCATACGATGAATGATTTCAACAAACCTCTTTTTCTCATCTTCTCTGGGGGGATGTAATTTCCCACCATAAGTGGATTCAATGAAGACGTAGTCCGCTGTCATGCCATACTCAGGATCTCTCACAATAGCCTGTCCTGGATTTCCCAAATCACCGGAAAACAAAAGCTTGTATTCTCTTTCCTTTTCATTTATCCAAACTTCAACGATTGCTGACCCAAGGATATGCCCAGCATCCCTGAACCGAATGCGAATATGGGGGCTTATTTCTACAACAGTATGATAAGGGAGAGGATGAAACAGATGTAAAGATCTTTCTGCTTCCTCTTGTGTATACAGGGGTTCCAATTCCTTCTTCCCTTTTCTTTTTCTTTTCCGATTCTTCCATTCTATCTCCATCTCCTGTATATGTCCGCTGTCGGGAAGCATCACTTTACAAAGTTCCACCGTACTTTTGGTTGCTAAAACCTTGCCGCGAAATCCCAATTTATATAAGCGTGGAATTAAACCGCTGTGATCAATATGGGCATGTGTCAGGATGATCGTGGATATTTCATTCGGTGAAATGGGAGTTTCAAAATTCCACCCCTCCATCTCCTTACTTCCTTGGAACATTCCACAATCCACTAATACCTTATCCCGTTCAATTTCCAATAAATAGCAAGAGCCTGTTACCGTACCCGCCCCGCCCAAAAAAGTAATTTTCATGACCTTCTCTCCCCCCTTTCTCTTCTTTATTTTTCCAAGAGCTCTGTCAATTCTTTAATAAAAACATTGATATCTTTAAACTGACGATATACCGAGGCAAATCGAACATAGGCTACCTCGTCCACTTTATGAAGACGTTCCATCACCATTTCACCGATTTCTTTGCTTTCTACTTCAGACTTGACGGTGCTTTTCAGTTCCCTTTCTATTTCTTCAACTACCTGCTCCAAGGTATCCATCGTAATGGGCCGTTTTTCACAGGCACGGATCAATCCCCGCAATAATTTTTCACGGCTAAACTCCTCTCGGGTACCATCTTTCTTAATGACCATTAACGGGGTTTCTTCAACAACCTCAAAGGTTGTAAATCGGCGGGCACACTCTTCACATTCTCTTCTCCTCCTGATGGACTTTCCCTCATTCACAGGTCTTGAATCAAGAACCTTCGTTCCATTATGGTCACAATATGGGCACCGCATATTCGTTCCCCTTCCTCCATCCATTTATATAGAAAATATATCATGAGCTAACAATATCATCCACCATTCTCGGCAAAGCAAACACTGAATGATAAATATTTCGCGTATAATACTTCGTATCCGGTTCAGGAAGAATAGAGATATCCTTTTGCAAAGGATCCCACTTCTTCGAGGCCAATGTAAAACTCCACAGTCCGCTTGGATATGTAGGGACGACCGCTAAATAGGTCCTAACGATTGGAAATAAATGTTTCAATGTTTTGGTGACATCTCCCAAAATATCCTCATAGAAAAAAGGAGACTCGCTTTGACAAACCATCACGCCGTCTTCTTTTAGTGCTTGAAGGACGCTTTCATAAAAAGGTCTTTCAAATAATTGAATGGCAGGTCCCACCGGGTCTGATGAATCTACAATAATCACATCATAGGCATCCTTCTTGTTTTTTATGAAAGATAATCCGTCATCTATAATAATATTTGCTTTGGGATGGGTCATTTGATCGGATATATTGGGCAGGTATTTTTGGCAATTGGCAATCACCCGTTCATCAATTTCTACCATATCAACTCGTTTGACAGATGGGTACTTTAAGATTTCCTTTAATGCTCCCCCATCCCCTCCGCCTATAATCAAAACATATTCAGGTTGAGGATGGGTGGACATGGGAATATGGGAAATCATCTCATTATAGATAAAATGGTCTTTTTCTGTCACTTGGATCACCCCATCCAATAATAGGGCTCTCCCAAAATCATATGTATCTACGATGGCCAATTCTTGAAATTTTGTTTTCTCCTGATGAAGAATGGCTTTCAATCGCCATTGAATGCGATAACCCCTCGTTTGTCTTTCGGTAAACCAAAACTGCATTTCCTCTAGTGCCATTTAGCTTCCTCCTTAAAGTATTATATAGATGAAATTAAAGAATTCACTAAGGACAGCCATCCAGTTCGTACTTAAGATGTGAGACAAAAGAATAATAAAAAGGCAGTACAGGGATTCCCATACTACCTATGTTTTGCAAAGGTTCATTACGAATGAGTGACTATTTCTTCCTTTACTTTTTTGGAAGCAGCCACATGCTTTACCAGATCCACAACACGGCATGAGTAACCCCACTCATTATCATACCATATCATGACCTTAATTTTAAAATCTCCCATCAGCATGGTGCTTAACCCATCAACAATGGAAGAATGTTCATTGCCGTTAAAATCAGTTGATACCAAAGGCTCCTCTATATACTCAATATATCGATCCATTTCTCCTTGACTAGCTTCCTTTAATACCCAATTTACTTCTTCAAGGGTCACAGGTTTTCTTACATCTACCACTAAATCAACGATAGAAACATTGGGAGTCGGTACCCTTAAGGCAAGGCCGTTCAGTTTTCCGGCCAGATGCGGCAACACTTTTCCTACAGCCTTGGCTGCTCCGGTTGAAGTTGGAATAATGGATTGGGCACAAGCCCTAGCTCGTCGAAGATCCTTGTGGGGATTATCTAAATTTTTCTGATCATTTGTATAAGCGTGAACCGTAGTCATTAAACCATTTTCTATAGAAAAGGCTTCATCCAACACCTTAACCACAGGAGCAAGGCAGTTAGTTGTACATGAAGCATTGGAAATAATATGATGTATTTCGTCATCATACACTCCTTCATTAACTCCCATAACGATCGTCACATCTTCTTCTTTTCCGGGGGCAGTAATTACTACTTTTTTGGCTCCTGCTTGAAGGTGTCTCCCTGCACCTTCCCTATCCTTAAATTTTCCGGTTGCCTCGATCACGATTTCCACGCCCAATTCTCCCCAGGGCAAATTCGCCGGATTCCGGTCTGATAAAACGATGGTCCTCTTTCCATCCACGATAATGGACCCCTCATCCACCTGAACATCCCCGTGAAAAGTACCATGAATGGTATCATATTTTAATAAATGGGCTAACGTTTCTGGAGGATAGCTAGCATTTATTGCAATAATATCAATATCGGGATCATGAATAGCCTTTCGATAAACCATTCTTCCAATTCTCCCGAATCCATTTATTCCAATCTTTGTTGCCATATAGGCTTCTCCCTCCCACTTATATTACATACTATTTTCTTAATACTATTATAATAAGTATAACACTTTTTGCAATTGATTCGGGAAAAATTATACGCTTTTTTTATTTTTGATCATATATCCGCTGATACCTGCCATAATAATAAAAAACCCTTTGCAAATAATGCCTCGTTTCCCCGTAAGGAATCCATTCTGATTTTTCAATTGTGCCATCCCAAATCCCCTGACTCAGCCATTTTTCCACGTTTCCTGGACCTGCATTATAGGCAGCCACGACTGCAGCATAATTTCCGTTAAATTTCCTTTTTAAAAAGGAAACATACCATGTTCCGATAAAAATGTTTACTTCCGGTTCATTAACCTTATCCACCACTTCTTTGGGAAAATTACCTTCCTTAATGGCCCATTTAGCCGTTTCCGGCATCAATTGCATGAGTCCAATGGCCCCCTTCTTGGATTGTGTAGTTTCTACATAGTTGCTTTCGATTTGAATAATTGCCAGAATAAGATAGGGGTCTACATCAAAAAGTTTAGAGGCCTCCATCACTTCTTCTACATAAAATATGGGGTACATATTCTGCCATACCCAGGGAGTATTAAGTGCAATAAATACGATTGCTAAAAGAATAAATAAAACGATTTCCCTTTTAGACAACTTAATCATGGTTACTCCCCTCACTTACTGTCCTTAGCAAATTCTTTAGCTCCTCCAAATAGTTGAAATAACAAATGGTCTATCTGCCTTTCGGTCTCCTCTTTGGACCCATCATTATATATGATAAAGTCCGCCCATTTTTTTTTCTCGTCCAAAGGCATTTGGGAGTGGATTCGAGCCAGTGCTTCTTCTTCGGACAATTGATTTCTTTCCATTAAACGAACCAGCTGTACAGATTTTGGGACATACACCAAAACGACTTGATCTACCATATGAAATAAATTGGATTCTATCAATAGAGGAATATCCAAAACCACGAGTTTCCCCTGGGCTTGTCCCTCTTTTTTTTGCTTTTCCATTTCCTCTCTAACATAAGGATGGACGATCCCATTTAATATTCTCCTTTTTTCAGGATCGGAGAAAATAATTTCACCCAATCGTTTGCGTTCAATTTCATGATTTACATCCAGAACTTCTTGCCCAAAATGTTGAATAATTTTTTCCCAAGCGGGGTTCCCTTTTTTAACCACTTCCCGGGCAATCAGATCTGCATCCACAATGATGGCTCCACGATGCCGAAGCATCGCAGAAACCGTACTTTTTCCACTGGCTATTCCACCTGTTAAGCCAATAACCATTCTTTAACCCCCCCAGTAATCTATAGCTGCGGAACTAAACATACATGACCCAACAGGTCACAAATGGATATGAACTGTATTTTCATATCAAAACATCATAGCATCTTAAAAAGGCCAAAAATAATCAGAACCATTCCAGGAACATAAGATATTCTTTTCATCCACTTTACATTGCCAAATATATACCCAATTTTCATTCCTGATACCAGAAAAATTCCACTCATCCCGGCAATTAATGGTGCCGATATCCATGGGGAAAATCCTATGAGCGCAGCTCCAATCCCTGCACCAAAGGCATCCATGGATAAGGCAATTCCCAGCAATGTTGCTTCGATACCGGAGATAACCCCCGAACGATCCATATCCGCCTTCATTGGTGATTTTAAAATTTGGATCATTAATCCAAGAGTTTTAATTTCAATGGACAAAATGGGGGACGGAGCATATAATTCTTCTTGTTCACGTTGTCCCCGATACATATTGTAAATTGCCCAAAGCCCAATCAAAATCAGGATGACAGCTCCAATCATTTTCGCTAAAGATGGATCAAAAAAACGATAAATAAAAAATCCCAATTGCATTGACAAAACCATAACAAATGCCGAACATAAAACAATGATAAATATGGATCGCAGAGGAATGTTTACTTTTCTAAGTCCATAGGTCACGCCAACACCCAATCCATCCAGACTTACGGCAAAAGACAAGATGAGAAGCGATAAAAAATTAAGCACCGTTTTCTCCTCCTTTGATGCCTACCATACATTCACATCATATGGGAGGTTCCCGGGAGTGGTGCTATTCCAGAAATGAGAAGTGGAAAACACATGTTTATTTTTGGCATTTGGGACAAATGTGGGTTCCCCTGCCGCCAACTACAAGACGAATTACTTCTGTACCACAATGAAAACAAGGATTGCCTTTCCGACCATATACTTTTAACTGCTGCTGAAACATGCCCATCTCTCCTTGTCCATTGACATACGATTTTATTGAAGATCCCCCCATCTCAATGGCCTTCTCCAAGGTCTTTCTGATGGCCTCATATAACTTCATAACCTCTTGGCAGGTTAAACTGGAGGCTGGTCTCTCAGGGTGAATCCCTGCCATAAACAGAGCTTCATCCACATAAATGTTCCCCAACCCTGCCAAAAATTCCTGATTCAATAACAAAGGTTTTATCTTAGTCTCTCTTTTCGCTGTTTTCGCCGCAAATTGGGAAAAGGTAAATGTTTCATCCAGTGGTTCAGGTCCCAGTTTATTCAAAGGCGCCCGATGGTTTTCTGAGCCCTTCGGATAGAGATGCATCGTTCCGAATTGACGAACATCCCGATAGCGAAGTTCCGTTCCGTCGGAAAAATGAAATATGATGTGAGTATGCTTTTCTACGGGATCATCCTTTAGGTATAAACCATACCTTCCCTCCATGCGAAGATGGGAAACAAGGACCATATCCTCAAATTCGATAAGCAAAAATTTTCCTCTTCTTCCGATATCCTTTACCATTTTCCCTTTGAGATAAAAACGGAATTCTTCAACATCATTGGGGTATTTGATAATTTTGGGAAGATAAACCAAGACATCCTTGATCTCTTTTCCAACAATTAATGACTTTAAGGTTTTTCTTATGGTTTCAACTTCTGGCAATTCCGGCATTCTCATTCACACTTTCTTTAAATTTCAATTGGCTATATTATAGACGAAGGCTGTCCTTAGTGAATTCTTTATTACCGTCCATTTATTTACTTCGCTTCTGCCCATGTGTTTCCGAAGCTTACATCCACTTTTAATGGTACTTTTAAGGACAAAACCTTCTCCATCACTTCAGGGACAAGAGACATCATATCACCCAGTTCTTCCCGTGGTACATCAAAAATCAGTTCATCATGGACCTGCAGAATCATGCGGCTTTTCCGTTTTTCATCGATGAGTCTTTGATTGATGGATACCATGGCCAATTTAATAATATCTGCCGCTGTCCCTTGAATCGGCGTGTTCATCGCTGTTCTTTCAGCAAAGCTCCTGAGATTAAAATTCTTGCTATTGATCTCAGGCAAGAATCGTCTTCTGTTAAGAAGCGTGGTTACAAAACCATCTTTCTTCGCCTGTTTGACGATATCTTCCATGTAGGTTTTAACCCCTTTAAAAATTTGGAAGTAACGCTCAATAAATTCTGCGGCTTCTTTCCTGGTAATATTTAAATTTTGTGATAAACCATAATCACTAATTCCATAGACGATTCCAAAATTAACCGCCTTCGCCTGTCTTCTCATGAGAGAGGTAACCTGTTCCTGCGGGACCCCAAATACATCCATCGCCGTTCGAGTATGAATATCCATATCCGCGTTAAAGGCTTCAATTAACTTTTCATCTCCGGAAATATGGGCCAGAATCCGCAGCTCAATTTGGGAATAATCTGCAGAAAGAAGGACCCAACCTTCATGGCTTGGTATAAATGCTTCTCTGATCCTTCTTCCTTCCTCCAATCGAATAGGGATATTTTGTAAATTAGGTTCAGTACTACTAAGTCGGCCGGTTGCCGTTAACGCCTGGTTAAAAATCGTATGAATTTTACCTGTTTTTTCGTTAACGGCCTTTAACAGCCCTTCAATGTATGTCGACTTCAGCTTGCCCAATTGACGGTAATGGAGCAGGCAAGGGATGATTTCGTGCTGGTCAACCAATTTTTCCAATACATCAGCACTTGTGGAGTATCCGGTCTTTGTTTTTTTAAGAACAGGCAACTTTAGTCGATCAAAAAGAATTTCAGCCAATTGTTTAGGTGAATTAATATTAAATGGTTCACCTGCCATTCTGTAGATATCCTCCGACAGCTTTGCCAGTTGGATATCCAATTCCTTACCCATTTCCGTTAATCTCTCGGTATCAATGGTAAACCCGTAATATTCCATTTCCCCTAAAATTAAACTTAATGGCTGTTCCAAATCACCATATAAACTCTCCATATTGGAGTTGCATATTTCCTGCTTTAGCCGGGGAATTACTTCCCATAATATGACGGCCTTCTCAACCACATGTTTAGCAAGTACAGATTCTTCAGGGATACAAAACTTCGCTCCCTTTCCATATACTTTCTCATCCTCCAACAGGGTTCTGCTGCCCATACGAAGGGCAATATCAGATAATCGATGGCTGGATTCCGAAGGGTTAATCAAATATGATGCGATCAGAGCATCCATCGTAATACCACTGAAAGATATCCCTTTCCAACGAAGCGCTACTTTTCCCCTTTTCCCATCATAAGTCCACTTTTCTGTCCTTTTATCCTGCAACCAATTTTTTAACCGATCCCAAGAATAAAGGATAGAAGCAGGAACATAAAATTGCCCTTTATCCGTCTTAATCCCCAGGCCAAGAAGTTCTGCCTGATGATAGTTTTCCCCTGCCAGTTCAATGACAACAGATCCTGGAGAAGTCAGATATTCCTCTAATTTTCCTAGATTTTTCTGATTGGCTATTTCAAAGGTGATTTCTTCACGAACTGATTCTTCAATCTCTGAAACTTCTATTTTTTCCAATAAGGATTTAAATTCGAGATGTTTGAGCAAAGGAACAACCTTCGCAGGTTGATATCCGACATACTTGGTATCCTGCCATTTAATCGGCAGGGGCACATCCCGTTTGATGGTCGCTAATGATTTGCTTAATAACGCTTTATCCTTATTCCCTTCTAACTTTTCCTGAAGTTTTTTACCCGATACCTCTCCAATGTGTTCAATCACTTCTTCTACTGTACCAAATTGTTGAAGAAGTTTAAGGGCAGTTTTTTCCCCTACTCCCGGGACCCCCGGAATATTGTCTGAGGAATCTCCCATCAACCCCTTCAAATCAATAATTTGCTTTGGTGTTAGCCCATACTTTTCTTTGATTTGATTTTCATCATATGCTTCAACCTCAGTAATTCCCTTCTTGGTTAAAAGCACATGTACCTTTGACGAAACCAATTGGAGCATGTCCTTATCTCCAGTTACCACATAGGTGTCAATTCCATCTTCCTCAGATTCTTTGGTCAAAGTTCCAATGATGTCATCCGCTTCATATCCTTCCAATTTAACATGGGAAATGCCAAAAACGGTAAGGAGCTCTTTGATCAGCGGAAACTGTTCTGATAACTCTGAAGGTGTCTTGCTTCTCGTGCCTTTGTATTCTTTGTAATCGCTATGCCTAAAGGTGATCTTCCCTGCATCAAAGGCCACAATGATGTGTGTGGGTTTTTCTTCTTCCAAAAGTTTTAACAACATGGTGGTAAACCCATATACCGCATTGGTATAGGTACCCTGATGATTCGTTAGTAGCGGAAGGGCATAAAATGCCCGGTTTGCAATACTATTTCCATCGATCAATAAAAATTTATCCATTTCAAGCACCCCGTTTCTCTGTCTGTTCCCATCATACCATACCCTATGATACGAATAAAATTGGACAAAAAAAAGGAAGCACCCAGGTACTCCCTATTATCTATTCCGTTCTTTAGTCTTGAAGCGTATATGTCTAAAGAGATAAGGAAACTATTGAGTATTTCCCATCAATAATTTGGCATAAGGTGAAGAGATAGGAAGTACGATGACTGGCTTCCCTTTCATTGTCGTCTCATAGGATAAAAGGGTCCGATATAGACGATAAAACTCAGGGTCCTTCCCATAAGCTTCATTATAAATTTTAGCTGCTTCCTTTTCCCCTTCCCCTTCGATTGCCTTAGCCTTCGCTTCCGCTTCAGCCAGCATTTCCTTTACCTGACGATCTGTTTCCGCTTTTATTTTGGTTGCCTCTGCTTCCCCTTGGGACAAATACTCTTGAGCTTTACTTCTTCTTTCAGATATCATTCGATTAAATACGGACTGTTCATTTTGATCAGGTAAGTCTGTTCGTTTTACCCTTACATCAATTACGTCTATTCCATATCCGTCCCTTCTTAAAACGTCATCCACCTTCTGGGTGACGATCTCATTAAAACCTCTTCTTGCTGAGGCTTCATCATTTACAATCTCATCAAAATTTAGTTGACCCAGATCTGCACGAATAATGGAGTAAACCGCTTCTCCTAACCTGGCTTCAGCATTTTCAACCGTTCTGGCAGTTTGAATCATCTTAAGCGGATCTTCAATCCGCCAAACGACATAGTTATCAATCATCATTTTTTTCTTGTCCTTGGTATTTATTTCAGTAGGTTGACTATCATAAACCAACTGGAATTTAGGAAGGGATTCTGCCGTTTGGATAAATGGAATTTTATAATTTAATCCCGGTTCATCAAGAATTCGGACCACTTCACCAAACTGCCTGATGATCTTGTATTCTCCTTCCTGTACAATAAACAGATTACTGAAGATTAACCCGGCCAAGAGGACCAGTATTAAAATGGCAAAGCCAACCTTTGAATATTTTTTCCATTCCAATTCCGGTTTCCTTGAATTGATATCAATTACTTTTTCGTCATCCATTACTGATTACCCCCTTGTAAAGGACGAATAGGCAAATATTTCACGGTTTCTGATGAATCGTCCATGATATAAATTTCTGCTCCAGGTAATACTTTTTCCAAAGTTTCAATGACCAATCTCTCCCTGGTTATATTAGGATTGTTCACATATTCCTGGTAGAGAGCTTCAAATCTGGCCACATCCCCTTTCGCCCTTTCAATTCTCTCAATTTTTGTTCCCTGGGCGATACTTAAACGAGCAGCAGCAGTTCCCTGAGCTTCATTATATTTCTCATTTTTATATTTTAAGGCTTCATTCACCTTTGTATTCTTTTGTTCCCTTGCATCGGTTACTTCGGTGAACGCTTTTCTTACTTCTTCATTGGGTAAATCCACATCTTGTAATTTAACGTCCATGATGGTAATTCCAATATCATATCTATCGATTAATTTCCTTAATTGATCCTTCACGCTTCTTTCAATTTCTGGTTTCCCATCTGTTAGAGCACTGTCAATCTTTGAGCTTCCAATCACTCCCCTTAATGCCGCTGATGTTGCATTATATAATACCTGTTCCGGATTATTAGATTTGTATAAAAATTTTTCCACATCACCGATTCTCCACTGAACGACGAGATCAGCCAGTACAATATTTTCGTCTCCGGTTAACATTTTGGCTTCTTCTGTTTTTTCTATGGTTTGACCATTTCCGTTTTCTTCATATCCAAATGTTAGACTAAACGTTTCCTTTGAAACCTTTGTGACATATTGGATCGGCCATGGCATCTTAAAATGCAACCCCGGTTGTGTAATTTGCTCGGTTACTTTTCCGAAGGTATGAACAGCCGCCTGTTCTGATTCATCAACCGTATACCACGAGGTCGTAGCGACCAGGAGTAGAATGAGTAAGATGATTCCTCCAAAGAAGGTGGCATAAACTTGCTTGATCGTCAACATTTGTTCCTCCTTTAATGTGTTCTATCATATTTTATCTCTATCATACCAGTACAATACGAATAAAGGGAGAAAAAGATTCAAAAGAAATTTTAATTTTAGATAATATATGGACAGACCTAAAGAATTCATTATGAACCGCCATCGAGTTTATACAAGTTGTGAGGCTAAAGGATGGGAATTAAAATGACTCTATCTTCGATATAGTTGGATAAAAATAATGGTTACTTTTGAAAGGTATTGTTTTCGGACTACGGGAGGATTTACAATATGAATAATATCCATTCAAGAGAGGCGGAATGCTATATGAAAAATAAGGAGAAACCAATCATAAACCCATATATTACCCTTATTATAGGAGTGAGTGCCGTTTCTACATCTGCCATATTTGTTAAATTGGCTACTGCTCCTGCACCGATTATTGCAACATACCGATTGTTGTTTACTTTTTTACTCATGACACCCATTTTTCTACTATTTTATCGGCATGAATTGAAAGACATAAAGAAGAAAGACTGGATATTTTCTACTCTTTCAGGAGTTTTCCTAGCCTTTCATTTTATCCTGTGGTTTGAGTCACTCAATTATACTTCCGTAGCAAGTTCCGTGGTTCTCGTTACCCTTCAACCATTATTTTCCGTCATAGGAGCCTATTTTTTATTTAAGGAAAGGGTTCCTATGAAAGCGATTCTCGGAGGAAGTTTGGCCATTGCAGGAAGCTTTTTTATTGGTTGGGGTGATTTCAAGATAGGCGGCATGGCCTTGTTTGGTGATATATTGGCTCTTTTGGGGGCCATTATGGTAACAGCCTATTGGCTTTGCGGTCAGGACATACGAAAAAGACTTTCTCTGATAACTTACACCTATGTCGTCTATGGGGCAAGTTCCTTAACCCTGGTGATTTATAATCTAGCTTTAGGATATTCATTTTTTCCTTATCCAACGATGGATTGGGTATACTTTTTAAGTTTGGCTCTTTTTCCTACTTTACTCGGGCACACACTATTTAATTGGGCGATCCGCTGGCTGAATGCATCCACCATTTCCATGAGTATATTAGGAGAACCGATTGGTTCAGCAATCCTTGCTTATTTTATTTTGGGGGAAGTCATTAACACTACCCAGTATATTGGAGGGGCCTTAATTCTATTTGGAATATACGCCTTTATCAAATGGAATGAACAGACAAAAACCAATCCTTCCTTTGAGAACTGTAGGGATTCCCATCCTGCGAATAGTAATTTTTAAAATATAACAATTATTAAAATATACGTTTTATACGAAATCATAAATGGGTAATATAATATTACCCATTTATTTTTTATCGTTAATTATCTGAAAGTTCAAATCTTAAGTAAATATTATTTATTCTCATGTTAAAATAGCTTTACTTTATATGATGATAAATATCTATATCCACATAGAGGTGAATTCTATGAAGAGGTTTTTTTTACTTATCAGTTTTGTTCTGTTACTTCCTCTCACCTTTTATCAAGGATGGGATCTGGTCATTTATGGTAAATTGCAGACAAATGAATATTATCCAAAAAAAGAAAAAAAGGTCCTGCTCGGGGGAGAACCTGTAATTATTACAAGTAGCCATGTTGCCTATCTCGGAAAAACAACTATGTATGACGGGCAATACGTCATGGCGGCCGGACATGATAATGATGTAAATTCTTCTTTCATTTTGAAAATAGATTCACCGATTCCTAATCGTGGATATTTGTTAGCTCATAATCAATACGGATTGTATGGACTCATAAAAAATCCCGTAAATAATCCAACCATAACAGCGGTCAGCAGGGGATATATCAAACTGGATGATGCATATATCCTTAACGGCAAAGAGAATATACCCATCCGTTTAATCACCTATTCCTTTACTGACATGATCAATCCTACCCTTGCCAGAGATGTTATCGTTTTTAAAATAAAAAATGAGAAAACAATTGAAAGTGGAATGAGCGGATTACCCATCATTCAGAACGGCAAATTAATCGGAGCTTTACGGGGATATATCAGAGGGAATAAACAATTGGGAATGGCCACTCCCATTTTTAAAAGTATAGATAGTTTTAACCGTTATTTAGTTGAGACAAACTCACCCCAGTTGGCGGTGTCTCTACCTTCAAATCACGATAAAGAGGATAATCAGATCAATTAGGCTAAAAATAGCTTATTCATCTATAGATGTGGAACGTAAGATCCACACGTCCGCTAATCGAGTTCTTTTAGAAGGCTATAGTCTTTTGGATTTTTTCCGTATTCTCCTTTATAATTATATATAGTAGGTAACTATAATTATAAAGGAGCTATATTATGAATACGCATATTAATCGGATCTGGGTTGTTCGTGGTGCTACATTTTTGGTTATTCTGTTTGCCACTCTTCTTCTATCCTTTCTCGGGGAGAATACCTATTTTATAAACTTACTCAACACCAGCTTTTTAATTGGGCTTTTCCTATTGAGCATTGCAGGTGCCGGTTGGGTCATCCTTGGTGACTTCTTTATCACCTTCGCAAAAGGATGGAAAATCTTATTTTCCAGAGATAAAGAGTCGGAATTTTGGTTTGATGCAGAGCCGTTAAATGAGGATGAGAAGATAAAGAAAAAGCTAAAAGGGGAAGTAAAAACCGAGTGGTTTGTTTATCTTCCCTTTATCAGCGGACTCATGCTTATTGGGCTATCAATTTTTCTGTTGTTGTTTTTTTGATTCTCTCTGCACCAGAGGCAACATGATAAAAAACGATGTCCCCTTTCCTTCGGCACTTTCTACACGGATTGTTCCATGGTGAGCATCCACTAAATGTTTTACAATGGCTAATCCAAGTCCTGTTCCACCAGAAGAACGTGACCTCGCCTTATCTACCCGATAAAACCTCTCAAAAATTCGGGATAAATCCTTCTTTGGAATACCTATGCCTGTATCTTTTACTTCTATTTCCACATGTTCTTCCATATTTCCAAAACGGATCCAAATTGTTCCCCCTTCAGGCGTATAAACAATTGCGTTACTAATTACATTTAAAAATATTTGCCTGAGTCTATCTTTATCCCCTTCTAATAGTAAGGAATTTTCGTCAAAAACAATTTTTAATTTTTTTTGAGTGATTTCCTCTCTCATTAGATCAAGGATGTCATTAATGATTTGAGTAATATTTACCTCTGTAATTTCCAAAGGAAAGTCTCTTTGTTCAATTTTTGACAAATCCAAAATGTCTTTAATCAAACGATTTAATCTCTCGCTTTCATCGTATATGATTTGTAAAAATTTTCTAGTTGTCTCCTCATCCAAAGTCTCACTGTCAATTAAAGTCTCCGCAAAACCCTTGATTGCAGTAATTGGAGTTTTCAATTCATGGGAAACATTGGCAACAAACTGGCTTCTCATCTGTTCCAGATGCCGAATCTCCGTGATGTCATGGAGTACGATAACACATCCTGCTATCGTACTCTGATCATGATAAAGGGGGGCAAAATGAACATCAAATATTCTTTCCTTTGGATAATACAAGTGTACCTCTTTCCTTAATCGTTCTCCTTCTTCCAAACAGGTATCAATCCATTGAGATAACTCATAACTTTGAATCGCTTCTACATGGAGGCGATTTTCCATTTTTTTTCGTTCCACACCTAATATTCTTTCTGCCGCATCGTTAACCAGTTGAATTCTGCCGCCCCGTTTTACAAAAAGCACTCCGCTTTCCATATTGGATAAAATGCTGTTTAACTGCTGTTCATTTTCATTAATCTCCGTAAGATGATTCTGCAAACTGTCAGCCATCATGTTTATGGCTTGGGCCAATTGTCCAATTTCATCTTTAAAGGGGTACTTTTTCACCCTGAGGGAATAATCATTTTCTGTAATTCTTTTCGCAACAACGGTCATTTTCTCAATAGGCCGTGTTAAAGAATGGGCATATTTTCGAATGACAATTGAAGTTAATATAAAAGCTATAAATAGCGTAACCCCTAAACTACGCCACAGTTCTTTTATTAAGTTTTCAGATTGAAGGGACATATAAGTATTTTCAATAAGTTTTGCCAAATATACTCCCAACAAAAGAAAAGCCGTTCCGATAATCACCATAAAGGATAAGGTCATACGATTTCTTAAATATTTCATGTTTTGCCAGGCCCCTCAAATTTATATCCCAAACCTCGAATGGTTTTTATATATTCAGGCTGACGGCTGTTTGCTTCAATCTTTTCCCGCAGATGACTAACATGAACATCAACAATTCTAGTATCTCCCATATAGTCAAAGTTCCAGACCTGATTCAGCAACTGCTCCCGGGACATGACTTTTCCTCGGTGCTGGGCTAAATATATCAGAAGTTCAAATTCCTTCGGCGTCAGATCAATCATCTGCCCGTCTATCCGTACTTCATGCTTGTCAATATCAATAGATAAATCTCCGATCTCGATCACTTTTTTTGCTTGCTGATCCGTTTCCCTTCCCTGGCTTCTTCTTAGGATTGCCTTAATTCTGGCGATCACTTCCCTTGGACTAAAGGGTTTTGTCAAATAATCATCAGCCCCCAATTCAAGGCCCAAGATTTTGTCAATTTCATCATCCTTTGCAGTCAACATTAAAATCGGCACATCATTATTCCCTTGCCTTAATTGTTTGCAAACTTCCATTCCATCCAATTCCGGCAGCATTAGATCCAATATGATAAAATCTGGCGTTGATTGGTTTACCATTTGAAGAGCCATTAATCCATCCATTGCCGTTTCCACTTCAAATCCTGCCTTTGTTAAATTAAATTGAAGCAGCGTAACAATAGATTGTTCATCATCAACCACCAAAACCTTGGTCATTGATCTCACCTCAATTATGGATTGACTTTATCTTTGACTTCATGAAATAACTGGTCTGCTTCATTTAACAGTTCTTCTCCCTTTTTCAGGTACTTTTCGTCCTGAAAATCATAGTAATTAAACAATTGTTGATAACCTTTTATTCTCTTGTCTAGGGCCAGAAGTATTTTTTCTTTCAACTGAACCATATCCTCCGGAACCGGGGTCCCAAACAAGTCCTGCTTGATTCTTTCGGTCACTTTCCTTCCCTGATCTATGGCGTTTTGAGCTTTGGTTCTTTTCATTCCTTTGGAAACCTGGTCCATGACTTGCTGCAGCATCTTCTTTCCATTTTCATGCTGTTCAAGAATATCATTTGCTTTATTCACAAATTGAACCGTAATTTTTTCCCTTTCTTCAGGTGTAATTTCTGGGGAGCATCCACTTAAGATAAACAGCAAAGCAAACAACAGGATCCCATATTTTTTTATCATTCTTTAATCACTCCCCTCTATCATCTGGAGCTTTAGTTGAATGCAGAGTAAAAACTGGAAGGATGTTATAAGTAAATTCTTAATACCGTCAAATACCCAGTTCCTTTTTTCTGGCTCCGTTCTTTAGCCTCGAAGCGGACATGAATCACATCTGGGCAGGACTCAACAAGCAAACGTGTAAATTTTTGATATGAAAATGTATTTTCATATCAATTTGTGGCCCGAAGAGGCATGGGCGTTTAGTTCCGGATCTATAGATCTATAGTAATAATTATAGCTTTATCTATATGAGAAAAAAAGCACTGGCCTATCCAGTACTTTTTCTATAATCTATTCATATAATAAACAAGAAACCCAATGATTAGGCTTTACTTCCTTCCACTGAGGAATAGTCTCGGCACACTCCGGCATTGCTTTTGGACAACGAGTCCTAAAACGACAGCCGCTAGGAGGGTTCATGGGGCTTGGAACATCCCCTGATAAAATAATTCTCTCTCTCTTCCTCTCCACCTCTGGATCGGGAATCGGAATAGCTGACAGAAGAGCCTCGGTATAAGGATGAAGTGGATCACTATACAATTCAATACTTTCAGCCATTTCCACAAGATTCCCTAAATACATCACTCCCACCCGATCACTGATGTGTTTTACCATCGAAAGATCGTGGGCGATGAACAAATAGGTTAGATCTCTTTCCTTCTGCAAATCTTCCATGAGGTTGACTACCTGTGCCTGAATGGAAACATCTAGGGCTGATATCGGTTCATCAGCAATTATAAAGTCTGGCTCAACGGCTAAAGCCCTTGCAATACCAATTCTCTGCCTTTGTCCTCCACTAAATTCATGGGGGAAGCGATTGGCATGTTCTCGGTTTAATCCAACCGTTTCAAGGAGATAGTAAATTTTTTCTAACCTATCTTTTCCGGTTGCCAACTGATGAATATCTATTCCTTCTCCGATAATATCGCCTACCGTCATTCTGGGGTTAAGGGAAGCGTAAGGATCTTGGAAAATCATCTGCATTTCTCTATTAAACTGTCTCATCTCACGGTTGGATAACTTATGGACATTTTTCCCTTTAAAAATAACCTCTCCGCCAGTCGCCTCATACAGACGAATGATGGTTCTCCCTGCCGTAGATTTTCCGCAACCTGATTCCCCAACCAGACCTACCGTTTCTCCTTTTTTGACAGAAAAGGTTACGCCGTCGACGGCTTTAACTACTCCATCTCCAACCCGGAAGTGCTTTTGTAATCCATTCACTTCAAGAATGACTTCATCTTTTACTTCATGCATGCTTCACCCCTCCAATTTCTACAGGCCGTTCCACCTCTGGTGCCCAAGGGTGTTCCAGCCAGCAACTTACCTTATGACTGGAAGTAATATCGGTTGTTTCAGGCTGAACGTGATGACATACCTCCATCGCATACGGACATCTGGCAGCAAATGCACACCCCTTTGGAGGTGCAAACAAATCTGGAGGAGTTCCATCTATTGGCACCAGCTTTTTACCCTTTGTATCCAGTCGGGGAACAGAGCGCAGCAGCCCCCAAGTATATGGGTGCTTCGGATTGTAAAAAATCTCATCCAGTTCACCTGTCTCAACAATCTTGCCAGCATACATCACAATAACCCGCTGGGCAATATCAGCTACGACTCCCAAATCGTGAGTAATGATGATAATGGATGTTCCCAACTGCTTCTGTAAATCTTTCATCAAATCGATAATCTGTGCCTGGATGGTTACGTCCAAAGCAGTAGTCGGTTCATCGGCAATTAATAGCTTTGGATTACATGCCAGCGCAATGGCGATCATCACCCTTTGCCTCATTCCGCCGCTAAATTCATGGGGATATTGTTTTACCCTACCTTCAGGGTTGGGGATCCCTACAAGCCGAAGCATCTCTATAGCCTTTTGCCGTGCATCTCGCTTATTTAATCCCTGATGCTTTATTAACCCTTCTGAAATCTGTCGTCCCACTGTCATCGTAGGATTTAAGGAAGTCATGGGATCCTGAAAAATCATCCCCATTTGAGATCCCCTGATTTTTTCCATTTCTTTATTCGCTAACTTGACGATATCTTTTTCGTCAAAGAGAATTTCTCCGTTTTTGATCACACCTGGAGGCGTAGGAATTAATCTCATCACGGCTTGAGCCGTTACACTTTTTCCACAACCGGATTCTCCTACAATCGCAACCGCTTCTCCTTTATTTACTTCAAAATTAACGCCACGTACGGCTTTTACTTCCCCAGCGTAGGTCATAAAGGAGACTTCCAAATTCTTTACTTCCAACAATTTTTCCATTCACTTACCTCCTTTACTTACGCAAACGCGGATCTAAGGCATCACGCAACCCATCGCCAAATACGTTATAAGCAAACATCGTTAAGGAAATAAAAAACGCCGGGAAAAACAATCTCCACCATTGTCCTGAGATAATGGTAACAACTCCATCGCTTGCCATCGTACCCCAGCTGGCCATCGGTACCTGAACTCCCAGTCCGATAAAGCTTAAGAAGGCTTCCGCGAATATAGCCAATGGAACAGTTAAAGTCATGTTTACAATAATCGGTCCCATTGAATTGGGAATCAAATGCTTAAATAACAGCCGCGAAGTGCTTGCTCCCAATGTTCTTGCTGCCAATACGAACTCCTGCTGTTTAATCTGGAGAATTTGCCCTCTGACCAAACGAGCCATTCCAATCCAACCGGTTGAAGCGAGGGCGACGATAATGGTTAATAATCCCGGTCCCATCACCACCATCAGCAGGATCACAACAATCAGGTAAGGAAGTCCATATAATACATCAACAATTCTCATCATCACACTATCTGTCCTGCCGCCCTTGTATCCTGAGATACCCCCATAAATGACACCTATGACCAAATCAATAATGGCAGCAGTAAGACCAATGAATAAAGAAATTCTAGCTCCATACCATGTCCGTACGAACATATCTCTTCCTAAATCATCGGTACCAAACCAATGGGCCTTCGACAAGGGCTGGTTCGCTTCTGTCAAACTCTGGTCAGAGTAGCTATAGGGAAGCATGTACGGACCTATAATCGACATAATGGCTAAAAAGATGATGATATATAGCCCAAACATGGCCAATTTATTTTTTCTTAGTCTTCTCCAGGCGTCCTGCCAAAAACTTAAACTAGGCCTTACGATTTGCTCTGCCTGGGAAGATTCAACTTTCATTGGGCGAAACATATCTTTTGTAATTTGTTCCATCAACTATCTCCCCTTCCCAAGCTTTATCCGCGGATCAATTAACCCGTAGGCGAAATCTACCAAAAAGTTCGCTAGAATAAGAATGGCACTATAAAAAATAGTAGTTCCTAAAATGACAGGATAATCCCTATCTGTAATACTGGTTACGAAATACTTGCCCATACCTGGAATACCAAAAACATATTCAACAACGAAGGTACCTGTTAATAAGGCAGCTGTAAGCGGTCCCAAAATCGTAATAACAGGCATGATGGCATTACGAATTGTATGCCTCCAAACAATCACCGCAGAAGATAATCCTTTTGATTTCGCCGTTTTAATATAGTCCTGATTGAGCACCTCAAGCATGTTAGAACGCATTAAACGGGCAATAACCGCCATGGATTGAAATCCAAGGGCCAAGGAAGGCAATACGGTATGGGCGAATGTACCCCATCGAGCCACGGGGAACCATCCCAGTTCTACAGCAAATATCTTAATAAACAAAGGCGCCAAAATAATATTGGGAACAGACACTCCGATTACCGCAATCACCATCGCCGTATAATCCAAGGTTCCATTATGTCTCAGAGCTGCGATAACTCCCAAACTTAGCCCTGTTATGAGAGCAAAAAGGATAGATTGAGCTCCCAGTTGGGCTGACACGGGGAAGTTCTGTTTGATAATGTCATTTACTGTTCTCGTCTTTGATTTAAATGAGGGACCCAAATCCAGCTTCATCAAATTTCCCAGATAATTTACATATTGAACCGGCAAGGGCTTGTCTAATCCGTAAAATTTCTTTAAATTTTCAATGGTTTGAGCTGGCAATTTCTTTTCTTGTAAAAAAGGATCACCGGGGATCGCATGCATTAAAATAAAGGTGAGAGTCACAATCACCCACAGAGTAACAATCAGCATCCCGAGACGCCTCAACAAAAACTGTATCAAACCTTTCACCTCCAACATCCAATAGCACCCTAAAACTTCCGAAAGAAGAGGTATACCCTTTACGAGTATACCTCTTTTCGGATGTCATATCTACATAAAATTATTGTTAATTTTAATCAATTATTTACGGCCTTCGATATAAGCCTGTGTATAATCGTTGGATCCATCAGGATGACGAATGGCTCCTTTTACCCATGGCTGCATCATATAAGCATCCGTGTAGAAATAGATGGGAGCTATTGGCATTTCATCCATCAAGATTTTTTCAGCCTTAAGCATAGCTTCTCCTCGTACAGACTGATCATCGGTGCTCTTCGCCTTGGCAATCAAATCATCATACTCTTTATTGCTCCAATTGGTGTCGTTGTTACCACCATCAGTAATCCACATATCAAGGAACGTCATTGGATCAAAGTAGTCAGCTAACCAACCCAAACGGCCGATTTGGAAGTCCCCGGATTTAAGGGTTTCCAGGTATACTTTCCATTCTTGGTTTTGTAACTTTACTTCAACCCCAAGGTTCTTTTTCCACATTTCTTGAATGGCTTGGGCAATCTTTTGGTGACCTTCACTGGTATTAAACATTAACGTGATTTCCGGAAGCTGAGTAATACCCAACTCTTCCATACCCTTCTTGAGGTACTCTTTTGCCTTTTCTACATCAGCATCATTGTAGTAATTTCCAGCCTTCTCACGGAAATCAAATCCTAAATCTGGGCTGGAGCCTGGCGGTACAAAACCAAGGGCAGGTACCTGTCCACCCTGAGTCACATTATCGATCAGCAACTTGCGGTCAATGGCCAAAGTAAAGGCTTTGCGGATATTGGCATTGTTAAATGGTTCTTTCTCTACGTTAAACATGTACATATAGGTGCCAAGGATGTTTGGAGCCTTAGCTTCTCCGGAATCAAGAAGCTGCTTTAATAGATCAGATGGAGGATTCTCCGCGACATCCAGATCACCGGATTTAAATAATTGGTACTCGGTATTTGGATCATTTACCATCATCCAAGTAATTTTATTCAACTTGATGTTGTCGGCATTCCAATATTTATCATTCTTTTCAACAACGACCTCACTGTCATGTTCCCACTTGGTCAGCTTGAATGGCCCGTTGCTCACATAGGTTTCAGCATCTGCAGCCCAGTCAGGATTTTCCTTGGCCACTTTGCTAGGAACGGGATACAAGGAGTAGAATGCCGTTAAACTGATAAAATATGGAACAGGTGCTTCTAATGTTACTTCTAAGGTTTTTTCATCTAAGGCTTTTACGCCCACTTCATCGGCAGAGACTTCACCAGCATTATATTTTTCCCCGTTCTTCAGATAAAAAAGTTGATAGGCATAGTCAGCAGCCGTTTCAGGATTTAATACCTGCTTCCAAGCATACTCAAAATCTTCAGCTGTTACCGGGTCTCCATTGGACCAAAAAACATTATCCTTAATCTTAAAGGTAATGGTGAGTCCATCCTCACTAATCGTCCAATCTTCTGCCATACCAGAGCCCTTCACTACCTTGCTGTCCTTATCCAGACGAACTAATCCTTCCATCACCTGGCGGAGGATTTCTCCGGATGTGGAGTCAGTCGCCGTGTTTGGATTTAAACTTGGCGGTTCAGTTGAAGCATTAAGAACTAATTCCTGTGGCTCTTCCTGTTTGGGCTGTTCTGTTTGTGTTCCAGCATTTTGCTGCCCGCTATTGTCAGCCGGCGGATTGGCTTCTTCAGATTTTCCGCAGCCAACCAGAGCGATACTTGCAATCATCACGATAGCAAGCATGACCAAAAGCCATTTGGATTTCTTCATTAAAGTTTGACCCCCTTCTTAAAGATGAAAATAGTGGATTTATAAGTTAACGGCTGAAGCCGAAAACTTTAATAAAATACCCTGAAGTGTTATCTTCCAACCCCCCACACCTAGTTTCTACAGGAGGTGGAACTAAAAATGAAAATCCTAGTAACAGTTAGCTTTCAGATAAACATTTTGTAACCTATTTATTTAAATAACTTTTGATTCGTATAATGATTCAGAAAAATCAATCTATCATTGCAACCGATTTCTATTATTTATAAACTATTCTCCAGAAGTTAAACTTACTTCGCAGTTCCCCTATACATGCACATGTACATATTCTAAGAGACATTCCCAATGAAATAGAATAGTCAATTTCTGATTGATTGATATAATACAGTTTATTCCTTCCTGCTCTATTATATCGCAAATGAATGAGAATTCAATACAAAATATATGTTCTTAAAAATTTTCAAAAGCGTTTTCCAATATCGGTTTAAGGGGTTCAGGAGGGCAGAGCACGACTTCTCCCGTTACCACCGGCCGTTCATCCTGATCCACACAGGAAACAGCCAGTGTGACTAAGCGATTCTCTGTATCTACCCCTTTAATTTCAATTGTCATTTCCACTTCTGAATAATGATACAAAACATTTGGAAAGGACAAACGCTGTTCACAAATCACACTACCGGGACCAGGTAATTCCATCGATATATAAGAAGTAATCATTCCCACCAATAAAATGTGGGGTACAATAGGCTTTTTATAGCTGGTTCGCTCGGTATAGTTATGTTGAATATAAACTGGATTCGCATCATCAGTAATACCCAGATATAAAAGGATATCTTTATCCTTTATTTCCCGTTTTACTTTACGAACCTCTCCAACTTTCAAATCTTCCAGCTGCCTTCCTTCTACCCTCTTTTTCCCTAGGATCAACACGTTTCAGATCCCCTTTCCTTATGGAAATGCCCGGGGTCTTCCCCGGGTCATCCACTTTTCTTTATTATCTCCCTAAAAAAGAACCTTCATTACATTACGAACGGAATCGGCTGATTTTTTCAGGGCCGCTTTCTCTTCATCTGTCAAATCTACTTCAATAACTTTTTCAACACCATTTCCACCAATGATGGCAGGAACACCCAGATAAATTCCCTCTTCCCCGTATTCTCCTTCCAAATAGCAGGCGGTAGGCAAAATACGTTTTTTATCCTTCACTACGGCTTCCACCATTTGAATGGTAGAGGCAGATGGAGCATAGTAGGCACTTCCAGTTTTTAAGAGGTTCACAATTTCTGCACCTCCCTGACGGGTACGCTGAACAATTTCATCCAGGCGCTCCTTAGGAATCAGCTTTTCAACAGGAATTCCCCCTGCATAAGAGTATCTTACCAGCGGAACCATGTCATCTCCATGACCTCCTAAAACAAATGCACTAACATCTTCAAAGGAGATATTTAGTTCTCTGGCAAGAAAAGTACGGAATCTTGCGGAATCCAATACACCGGACTGTCCAAACACCCGATGTTTAGGGAATCCTGAAGCACGCCGGGCCACTTCACACATGACGTCCAAAGGATTGGAAACCACAATAATGTACGCATTAGGTGAATATTTCGCCACTTGCTCAGCCACTGAACCTACAATTTTGGCATTGGTATTCACCAAATCATCACGACTCATTCCAGGCTTGCGGGCAATTCCTGCTGTGATGACAACAACATCAGAGTCTTTGGTATCCTCGTAATTGTTTGTTCCAATAACAATGGAATCAAATCCTTCTACCGGGGCTGCTTCCATTAAATCCAGGGCTTTCCCCTGAGGAACCCCTTCAACAATATCAACCAGAACAACATCTCCCAACTCTTTAGATGCTGCCCAATGAGCCGCTGTAGCCCCCACGTTTCCAGCACCAACGATGGTGATTTTTTTTCTCTTAATCACAGAAATTCCTCCCTCACCCTATAGTTTATTAGGTTGATTATAGATTTTTAATTAACTCATCGCCAAATTGTGAAGTTTTAACTTCCTTTGCTCCATCCATTAAGCGAGCAAAATCATAGGTAACTACTTTAGATTCAATCGTCTTCTCCAAAGCCTTTACAATCAACTGAGCTGCTTCATTCCATCCCATGTATTCCAGCATCATCACACCGGACAAAATGACTGAACCAGGATTTACTTTATCCAGTCCAGCATATTTAGGTGCTGTTCCATGGGTTGCCTCAAAAACAGCATGACCGGTTACATAGTTAATATTAGCACCAGGTGCTATGCCAATCCCTCCCACTTGGGCCGCTAAGGCATCAGAGATATAGTCCCCATTCAGGTTTAGAGTGGCGATCACATCATATTCCGCAGGACGGGTTAAAATCTGCTGTAAAAAAGCATCGGCTATGACATCTTTTACAATGATTTTGCCTTCCGCCTCTGCAGCAGCCTGTGCCTTATTAGCTGCGTCTGATCCTTGCTCCGCTTTAATTCGGTCATATTGGGCCCAAGTAAATACTTTATCTCCGTATTCTTTTTCCGCCACATCGTAACCCCAGTTTTTGAAGGCTCCTTCGGTGTATTTCATAATATTGCCCTTATGTACAAGTGTGACGCTTTTGCGATTATGAACAAGGGCATATTCAATGGAGGCACGAACCAGCCGCTCTGTTCCCTCTTTGGAAACTGGCTTGATTCCAATTCCCGAGGTCTCAGGAAAACGAATCTTTTTTACTCCCATTTTTTCTTTCAGGAATTGAATCACTTCTTTCACTTCAGGGGTTCCTTCTTCCCATTCAATTCCGGCATAGATATCTTCAGAATTCTCTCTGAAAATAACCATATCCACTAGCTCCGGGGCTTTAACAGGAGATGGAACACCCTTAAAATAACGAACCGGACGTTGACAAACGTATAAGTCCAGCTCTTGGCGAAGGGCTACATTTAAAGAGCGAATTCCTCCTCCAACGGGAGTCGTAAGAGGACCTTTGATGGCCACAAGATACTCCTTAATTGCCGTTAACGTATCAGACGGTAGCCACTCACCAAAGGTATTGTACGCTTTTTCCCCGGCATATACTTCAAACCACTCAATTTTCTTTTCACCATTGTATGCCTTTTCGACAGCTGCATCTAATACTCGCTTTGATGCAGCCCAAATATCAGGTCCGGTTCCATCTCCTTCGATAAATGGAACAATCGGATGATTGGGCACATTCAGCTTCCCATTGTCTATGGTAATTTTCTCCCCCGCTGTCGGCATTTCTAATTTTTCAAAAAGTGACATCCCAAACCCTCCTTAAAAGTACAAACAGGAACGGGAGTTACAAACCGTAACACCCCGTTTCCATTATCAACAATGATTATTCCCGGTTTATATTATCCAAAAAATAAAGGTATTACCCGTCTAGTTCTGAGATAATTCCCTATCTTTCATCAATCGGAACGTAGTGTGCGTTAACAGGACCAACGTATTCTGCACGAGGACGGATCAAGCGATTATTGGCATATTGTTCCATGATATGTGCAGTCCATCCTGACATCCGACTGACGGCAAAAATGGGTGTGAACAAATCACGCGGAATTCCCAAGCTATAATAAACAGAAGCGGAATAAAAATCCACATTTGGTTTTAATCCCTTTTGACGAACAACAAGATCCTCAATTTTTGTAGACATTTCATACCATTTAGGTTCTCCAGTCAGAGCCGTCAGTTCTTTGGACATTTTCCGAAGATGCTTAGCCCGCGGGTCTCCATCTTTGTATACGCGATGACCAAATCCCATGATTTTTTCTTTATTATCCAATTTCTGTTGAATATAAGATTCAACATTGGAAATATCGCCGATTTGCTCCAACATGGCCATCACTTGTTCATTGGCACCTCCATGAAGAGGACCTTTTAAAGCTCCAATTGCTGCTGTTACTCCAGAATAGATGTCTGAAAGTGTGGCAACCGTTACTCTGGCAGAGAATGTGGAAGCATTCAATTCATGGTCGGCATGAAGAATTAACGCCTTATCAATGGCTTCAACAGCAACACGATCCGGCTCTTTTCCCGTCAGCATATACACGAAATTTTGTGAAAAATTGTAACCGCTCTTCGGTGTAACAGGCTCCTGTCCATTCCGTATTCTCGCATACGCAGCAACAATAGAAGCGGTCTTCGCCATTAATTTAATAGCCTTTCTTAAATTAGCCTCCGGTGACATATCTTCTGCATCTTGATCATAGATAGCCAAGTTGGAAACTGCCGTTCTCAAAACAGTCATTGGATGAACCCCTGTTTTTGGAACAGCTTTAAGGAATGAAATAATTTCTTCTGGTATTCCTGCATGTTCGGCAAGGTCCCTTGTTAGTTGATCCAGTTGATCTTTTTTTGGCAACTCTCCATGCCACAGAAGATGGATCACTTCTTCAAACGTGGCATTCTCTGCAAGTTCATCAATATTAATTCCACGGTAAGTCAACACACCGTCAATAATGGAACTAATGGCTGATGAAGTTGCAACAACTCCTTCTAATCCGCGTCCACTCATCCTTTATCTCTCCTTTTCTTTATTTAAGGTTTTGATGTGGAATCATCAAAACGGACTCCCCTGACAATTTGTGACGTAACCCCCTGATGATAAACATGAAATGGACAAAAAAAGACAATTTTAAAAGTATTCAATTCTCTTCAATTATAAATTAAATTTGTCCATTTGTGAATAAAGTGTTTCTCCAAAATTCCTGTCCTATGATCAGGATTATAAAAATATATATTTGTAACAATGACGAATTATCCAATTTCCTCCCATGTTCAATATGAATTTATTAGAGGAGTGGGAAGCTTTGATGCCTATCGAACGTTTTTATTTCGTCACCTTTATCTTAATCCTGCTTATCCTTATAGTAAAATTTACTCTTCCTTTGTTTTACCCTTTTCTTATCGCCTTTATAATTGCATACCTGATTGACCCCTTTGTCCATTTCTTTCAACAAAAAACAAAAATGCCAAGGTGGTTTTCTGTTTTTTTTATCCTTATGTTTTTTATTAGTATTATGATTACCGGAATTTCCATCCTCATTGCAAAAATTGTGATAGAAATAAAAAATTTATCCAAGGTTATTCCCTCATACCTTTCTCAGCTAGCCGAATTTTCCCAACAGCTTATTTCAGAAGATATTATGTTGCATGTAACTTATCAAATGAAATCCATCATATACCAGTTAAATCCAGGCTTCCAAGGGAATTTTGAGAAATATCTGACTGACGGAATGAGCGAATTGGTTAATGGTTTAGGGAATTTAGTAGAACATGCACTGGGCTCCATTGCATCATTATTAACAGCAATTCCCAATGCAGCAACCTTTATCGTGATTTCCGTCCTTGCTTCATTTTTTATCAGCAAAGACTTGACCAAAATAAAAAAGGGGACGAAAAAGCTCCTTCCTATGAAAGCAAGAATGAGTGTTGGAGCCGTCGTCCAAGATCTTCAATATGCGTTATTTGGTTTTTTAAAAGCACAGCTCACTTTAATTTCTATTACCGCCGTGATCATGATGATTGGGTTATTGATTCTAGGGGTAAAGTATGCCGTCACGATCGGATTGCTCACTGGTCTGGTAGACTTATTGCCCTATTTGGGAACGGGCGCTATTTTTATCCCTTGGATTGCCTATTCCTTTTTCACAGGGAACTATGCTCTGGTCATTGGTTTATCCGCCTTATACGGAGTGATCGTCATGATCAGACAGATGATAGAACCCAAAATTTTATCATCCAACGTTGGACTTGATCCATTAATCACGTTAATTTCTCTATTTGCCGGAATGAAACTGTTTGGGTTTATCGGTCTGATCATTGGCCCTGCATTGGTCGTAACCATCACTGCACTCCACCGCGCACATGTCTTTCATGATCTTTGGCACTATATCAAGTATGGAACCTATGGGCGATAATGGATGGTAAAACTTCCTTTATCCAGCCATTTCCTAATCCATTCTTTCATCCAATTTTTTGCATATTTCCTTGTGCGAGGCCAAAGAAGCAGAAACCCCATAGCATCCGTAAAGAATCCCGGGGTAAGCAACACAAGTCCACCAGCGAAAATGCAAATCCCATCCAATATCGCTTCACCTGGGGGCAGTCCATAGGCCAATTGCTCCTTTGCCCGTTTCAGTGCTTGTGTCCCTTCTTTCTTCGCCAGATATGCTCCCAATACACCCGTAAGAATCACCAGCAAAATGGTCCAAAAGGGACCAATCCATCCCCCCACAGTAACCAATCCCCAAATTTCCATGATCGGAATAACAATTAGCACCAGCAAAAGTATGCGCAACATTATAAGGCCTCCGATAAAATTAATTGATAAATTTCGGGAAACTTTGATTTCAGGCTGATGGGTTTCATCCGTTCATTTACCCATGCATGTTTGGTGAAGCCCTCTACCAGAAGAGTTTGATCAATCATTCTCCATATTTCATATTTAAATTGGATACGAACACCTGTCATTTCTTCAATCTGTGTCTTAATTCGCAATTCATCGTCATAACGTGCCGGTGACAGATAACGGCAGTTGGCCTCAATGGCTGGCAGAAGAAGATTTTTCTCTTCAAGAAGGGAATAGGGAAGACCCACAGAACGAATTAATTCAGTTCTTCCCACTTCAAACCAAATTAAATAATTGGAATGATAGACAACACCCATTTTATCGGTTTCCTGATAGCGAACCCTCAATTTTGTCTCAAATATTTTTCCCAATATTTTCACTCCCTATCAGAACAAAGTCAATGTTGCGATATTTGTTGATTATCAGATGTTAGAAGTCGGTGCTTGTTTACAGCACCTTGGCATGTCCACGATAAATATGCCCCCTTTCGGAATCAACGGTTACTTCCATCCCATCATGAAAAGTTTTCGTAGCTCCTTCCACACCGACAACCACAGGAATACCCATGTTTAAGCCAACAATGGCTGCATGGGATGTTAAGCCTCCCTCTTCGGTAATGATGGCGGAAGCTTTTTCAATGGCAGGCATCATATCCTTGTCTGTTCCCAAGGTGACAAGAATATCACCTTTTTTAAATCTCTGGAGAATATCTTCTGAATTTAGTCCAACCACAACTTTGCCCGTAACGACTTTGTGTCCAATCCCCTGTCCCTTTGCTGCAATATCACCGACGATGTGAACTTTCATCAGATTGGTTGTACCTGGCTCTCTCACCGGTACGCCAGCCGTGATGATGACAAGATCTCCACGCTTGATCAGGCCGGAATCAATCGAAGTATTAATGGCAATATCCAACATTTCATCTGTTGTTTCAGCCGGAATTCCCTGAAGAGGAACCACACCCCAAACCAATGCCAAATGGCGCATCACTTTAGGATTAGGTGTAATCGCAATGATCGGGGCTTTTGGACGATATTTGGATATCATTCGAGCCGTATGTCCGCTTTCAGTTGAAGTAATAATCGCTGAAGCCTCCAAATCCAATGCCGCATTGGCAACAGCTTGGCTGATCGCATCAGTTATATTTTTCTGCTGGGCCAGACTCTGATTTGTCAGGATCTCCCTGTACGTAAGGGCCTCTTCTGTTTTTAATGCAATTTTAACCATGGTGTCGACAGCTTCCACGGGATATTTCCCGGCAGCCGTTTCACCGGACAACATAATGGCATCGCTGCCATCAAAAATCGCATTGGCTACATCGCTGGCCTCAGCCCTTGTTGGGCGCGGATTTCTCTGCATGGAATCTAACATTTGGGTAGCCGTTATGACTACTTTTCCTTTATTGTTACACTTTTTAATCAATTGTTTTTGTACCAAGGGAACTTCTTCTGCCGGAATTTCAACACCCAAATCTCCCCTGGCCACCATAATTCCGTCCGCTACTTCTAATATTTCATCCACATGATTTACACCTTCACGATTTTCAATTTTAGCAATGATTTTAATGAAATCAGCTTGTTCATTTTCAAGGATTTCCCTAATTTCCAGTATATCTGAAGCTTTTCTGACAAAAGAAGCTGCTATGAAATCAATTCCCCGGGAAATGCCAAACTTAATATCATCGGCATCTTTTTTGGTGATACCTGGTAGTTTTATCTGTGCTCCAGGGACATTGACCCCTTTTCTGCTTTTCAATTCACCTCCGTTTACCACACGGCACAAAATCTCCTTATTCGTCACTGAAATCACTTTTAACTCAATTAATCCATCATCCAATAAAATGGTGGAATCTTTATGTACATCTCCGGGAAGTCCAGAATAAGTGATGGATATTTTTTCTTTAGTTCCCAACAATTCTTCGGTGGTTAATGTGATTTGATCTCCAGCATGTAACTGAATTGGCTCTTCCAACAGTTTGCCGATGCGTATTTCCGGACCCTTTGTATCTAATAGTATGGCCACATTGGCACCTAATTGTCTGGCTGCTTCTCTAATGTTTTCAATCCTTCTTCCATGTTCCTCATAATCCCCATGAGAAAAATTGAGGCGAGCCACGTTCATTCCTGATTCAATTAATCTCTTTAATGTTTCTATCTCTTCACTGGCAGGGCCAATCGTACATATGATTTTCGTCTTTCTTATCATGAAAGTTTCCTCCTTCTGTGTATCATTCCATCCTTAATATTTCACGAATTTCACCTTAAATCCTTTAAAGAACCAAAATAAATTTTTATGTTTTTTTGTTCAGTTGACTATTTTCAATTTCTCCTGGTTTAATGCGATTGGATGGTTAATATTGGTTCATGAAACAAGAAACTCCCGAAAATCGGGAGTTTTTTAAATTTCTTTTATCCGATGCTATAGATGTGGAACTAAAGATTCCCACGTCGCTAGTCGAGTTCGTGCATAGAAGTGATTCAGGTCCGCTTCAAGTCTAAAGAACGGAGCCCTCAAAAACATCCGGGTATTTCAAAGGTGGAGACAGTTTGAGGGCTAATTCCCGTTCTTTAGCCTCTTCGCTTAAGTACGAACTCGAAGGCTATCCTTAGTGAATTCTTTGATATGAAAATACATTTTCATATCAATTTGTGACTCTACAGGTCATGGATGTTTAGTTCCGTCTATATAGACTCTCATTTCTCAATAGAAGTGGAACTAAAGATTTACACGTCCGCGCCTCCTTCAAGAAGAAAAAACTTCTTCCAGAGTCATATACTGACCGATTTGTTTAAACTTTTCGTATCTCTGTTCAATCAGCTGTTCTCGTGACAGGGGACGCAATACCTTAAGGGCCTTAGATACAAATTCATGGATGTGGCTGGCTGTTTCTTTTACATTTTTATGGGCCCCACCCATTGGCTCGGGAATGATTCCATCAATAATTTTTAGTTCATACAGATCTTGGGCGGTGATTTTCATCGTTTCAGCCGCCCTTTGAGCAAGGCTGGCATCCTTCCACAATAAAGCAGCAGCTCCTTCAGGGGAGATCACAGAGTAAATGGAATTTTCCAGCATATAGATATGATTTCCAACCCCAAGAGCCAAAGCCCCCCCAGAACCGCCTTCACCGGTAACGACGCATATAATGGGTACTCCGAAGGAAGACATCTCCTTTAGATTACGGGCAATCGCTTCACTTTGTCCTCGCTCTTCCGCCGCCATCCCCGGATAGGCTCCAGGGGTATCAATGAAACATATAATAGGGCGATTAAATTTATCTGCCTGCTGCATTAATCGAAGGGCTTTGCGGTATCCTTCTGGATGGGGCATTCCGAAATTGCGGGCGATGTTATCTTTGGTGTCCTTCCCCTTTTGATGTCCCAACACAGTGACGGGAATTCCTTCAAATTTTCCGATCCCTCCAACAATCGCCGGATCATCACCAAAGCACCGGTCACCATGTAGTTCAATAAAATCTTTTATGAGCAGTCCGATGTAATCCAGGGTAGTGGGTCTTGCGGCATGCCTTGCAATTTGTGTTTTTTGCCAAGGGGTTAAATTGGAATAGATATCATTCTCCAATTTCCGCAGCTTTTCTTCCAGCCGATTGATTTCATCGGTAAAATCAATTCCTTTTTCTGCGGTAAAACGACGGAGTTCGGCAATTTTATCCCTCAACTCGATCAAGGGCCTTTCAAAGGAAAGTTCATTAGCCATGGACCACCCTCCGTTCCATATGGATATCTAAAATCTTGGCAAGGGTCCCTTTCAAATCTTTTCTTGGAACAACCATATCCAATTGTCCGTGCTTTAAAAGAAATTCTGCCGTCTGAAAATCATCGGGCAATTTCTGGCGGATGGTTTGCTCAATGATGCGCCTTCCGGCAAAACCAATTAAAGCTTTGGGTTCGGCAATATTGATATCCCCCAGTGAGGCAAAACTGGCGGATACCCCACCGGTTGTCGGATTAGTTAAAACAGAAACAAATAAAATCTTTTTCTCATGGAGTTTGGCAAGGGCAGCGCTGGTTTTGGCCATTTGCATCAAACTTAGGACACCCTCCTGCATCCTGGCTCCTCCTGAAGCTGAAAAGAGGATAAAGGGATACTTTTTTTGAATGGACCTTTCTATGGCTCTCGTAATTTTCTCGCCAACCACAGATCCCATACTTCCCATTCTGAAATTGGAATCCATCACTCCAAGGACGACGGGATATCCATTAATGGTTCCCTCTCCTGTAACGACAGCTTCAGATAATCCTGTCTTTTCCATATCCTTCTCTACTTTATTCAAGTAGTCGGGAAATTTTAAGGGATCAGCTGATACTAGTTCTCGATCATATTCAAAAATGTGCCCATCGTCCAAAATGGTACGTACTCTTTCCCTGGCTGACATCGGAAAATGGAAACCACATCCTGAACAAACCTTTAAGTTTTTTACCAATTCCTTTGTATAAGAAATGGTACTGCATTCCTGACATTTTATCATGAGTCCTTCAGGTATTTCTTTTTTTGCTTGTTCAGAAGGAATGGTTGCATATTTCCTTCTCTTATAAAATAGATCCTTTAACACAATCGCACCTCACAATACTTATTCGTGTTTAGAGGTCTTCTGAAGAATAAAACTTAATACTTCCTGCACTTCTTCCAGTTCACTCTGAAGAACCAATATCTCATACTGCTTTTTGGATAAACGGCTTTGTCTTATTTTTACAAGAAACCCTTCATTCGTCAACCTGTTCTTAATCCTCTCTGCCATATTGGAATTGGAAGCGATGTAGATGACCGTCCACATCTTCAATGTCCTCCTTACCTATCCCTACAATAAGCTGTTTTCAAGATGTGTTTTCATTTTCTCATAAGCTTTATTTTCATTTCTTTCTTTAATGGCTTCCAATATCTCCCTGTGTTCCTTTAAGGAATACTCGGGCCTTCCAGTTCTTGAAAGGGACTCCTCCCGAATGGTTTTACTAAATTGGGCAATGGGTTCCCATATCCTTAATAATAAAGTGTTTCCACTTGATACTGCAATGAGACGATGAAATAAATAATCTTCCTCTGATGGAATCACACCCGTTTCCATCCAACGTTTTTCCCCCCGAAGGAGAACTTGTTCCATCTGGCTAATTTGTTCTTCATTAATCCTATGGGCAGCCAGTCGAACAGCGTCTCCTTCAATGATTTTTCTCATTTCCATCAGATCCATTTTTGATTTGTCATCCCGTAAAATATAAAAAGCCAAAATTTCCACTAATCGATGGGTAGAGGAGTGTTGGATAAAAGTCCCTTCTCCCCGTCTGGTTGTAATGAGTCCCAATAATTCCAGAGCTCGAAGAGCTTCTCTTACAGAAGAACGACCAACCCCTAATCTGTCAGAGAGTTCTCTTTCCGAAGGTAATTTATCTCCCGGCTTTAAATTGTCATCAATGATAATTTGATTGATATGAAGCAATATTTCATGATATACCTTTTTTTCTCTGATGACATCAGCCAAAAAGCTCACCTCTTTCATCGTATGCAATGAAAAGGGAGGAAATGTCCTCCCTCTCTCCTATTGAAGGAAACTAAACTTACATGACCCGCAGGGTCACAAATTCTCATGAAAATAATTCCATCCAGTAGTTACCTAGTTACTGTATCATCGTCATCTTCTCATAATGGAAATTGAACAGGGGAATGGTAAGTCGTAAATCTTTATGGTGGTAGCAATATCAGACCCCGCGAACTAAACGGACAGCATCGATCATTGAGCACAAATTCCTGTTGCTGCGAGCACGAATATCAAATTACTGTTTGTCTCTGATC